>JADYYV010000043.1 GCA_020853455.1 Alphaproteobacteria bacterium
CGACATCGAAAAACCACGGCCCGATATTGTGGCTGTCGAAATCCGCTTCGCTGGCGGGCATGTTGTTGAAAACAAGGTTTTCCCGCATCACCCGCGCATCCCAGCCATAGCAGGATGTGGGGTCGCCCTCGATAAAGGCGAGGAATTTGGCATAGGCGTCGGGGAAGTACAGCCCGTCCTTCGCCACCTCATCATTCGTGATGCCGGTCAGTTGCGTAAAGAAATCCGATAGTACCGGATTTTTCACAGGCTTGATGAGGACAAGGAATTCTTCCTTTTCCGTGAGCGTATCAAGGTCGAACCGTATCGCGCCGATCTGCACCATTTCACGGTATTCGTTCGGTCCGGACCAGTCACGGTCCATAGCGCCTTCCCATGTCGTGAATTCGGTGTCGTAGAAAATGATGTCGGTCATGCGGCTTTCTTTTTCCACGGGCAGGGCAGGGAGAATTTCTTCTTCTGTTTTTCTTCCGCCGCCAGCTTCGCCTTGTATTCGGCGTTGTTCACGGGGCCGATCGCTTTCTCGATAAAGGCGAAGGTTTCGGCATAGCCCTGGATAATCTTTTCCGTCGGCATGCCCGCGCCGTGGCCCGCGCGGCCCTCGACGCGCATCAGCGTGTCGTTATGCTTGTCCGATTTCGCCTGCAGCGTCGCGGCCAGCTTGAAGCTGTGCCACGGCAGCACGCGGTCGTCATGGTCGCCGGTCTTGATCAGGTGCGGCGGATATTTCGCGCCGGGCTTGACGTTATGCAGCGGCGAATATTTCGCGGCGGTGTTGAAATCTTCCTTGATGCCGGGATCGCCGTAATCCGATTTCCACGACGATCCGTAAGTGCCGAGGTGAAAACGGAACATATCCGTCACCGCCACTTCGGTAATCACCGCGCCGAACAGTTCGGGCCGTTGCAGCATGGTGGCAGAGGTGAGCAAGCCGCCATTGCTGCCGCCGTTGATGATGAGGCGTTTTGCCGAGGTGTAGTTTTCCTTGATGAGGTGTTCCGCGCAGGCGATGAAATCGTCGAACACGTTCTGCTTGGTGGGTCCGCGACCGCCGTTATACCAGTCCTCGCCGAATTCACCGCCACCGCGCAGGTTTGATTGCACATAGATGCCGCCCGACCGCACGAAATGCGCCACGCCCGACGAAAAACCGGGCCCGAGCGGAATGTTGAAGCCGCCGTAGCCGTAAAGTTTCGTTGCGGCCGTGCCGTCCATCGGGGTATCGGGATGGCGGATGACCGTCATCGGCACTTTTGTGCCGTCCTTCGACGTCGCGTAAATGCGCTCCACAATGCAGTCGTTAAGGTCGAACGGCGCCTTGCCTTTTTTCTCGAAGGTCAGCTCGTTCTTTTCGATGTCATACGAATACACATCGCCCGCCGATTTAAAGCCGGAGATTTTCATCGTGAACTTGTCGTCCGCCGGCAGGATGCGGCCAAAGCTTGCCACGCTTTGCACGGGCAGGGGCATGTCGTGAAGGTGCTGGCCTTCCGGCGTATAAACGCGCACCGCATCGGCGGTGTCGTGCGAATAGAAACCGAACAGCTTGACCTTATGCACCATCGCGCTGTCGAGGATATCGTCCTTGTGTTCCGGCAGCACCGTCACCCATTTTTCGGGCGCGGGGTCGCGCGGGTCGAATTTCACCAGCTTGCCATGCGGCGCGTCTTTCGTCGTCAGTGCCAAAATCGTGCCGTCTTCGTATTCCGTGATCGGCACGATGGTTGTTTGCTTCGGCGGCAGCAATTCCTTGAATTCTTCGCTGCTGCCATAGGGGCGGAAATAAAGGCCGGAATTTTTATCCGTGCCGACCGAATGCCAGATCCATTCGTATTTCGATGTCAGCAGGCGGGAGGGCGAGACAAAGCTGTCCTCCAGCGCGGATTCAAACACTTTCTTATCATTCGCCACATCATCGCCGATGGTGTGGTGCTTGATGATCTTGCGGCGGGTGCCGTCATGGCTGGGATAGGTGTATTGGAAGCTGGCGTTGCTTCCCTTGTCCCACAAAACGCTCGTAAAGCGGCAGTTTTCGATCTTGTCCTTCATCGTCTCGCGTTTTTCGACATCGTATATAAACAGCGTCTGCGCGTCGCTGCCGGCTTCCGACGTGAAATAGACGATCTTCTTGCCGTCCGCGCTCGGGCTCCAGCCGGAAAGCGCGACCGTGCCGTCTTTCGACAGGGTGTTGGGATCGAGGATGGTTTCCCACGGCCCGTCTTTCGATGCGCCGACCTGCACCACGCCCTGCGCTGCGAGTGCTTTCTGGAAGGTGCGGAAATACACTTGCCCGTATTTGCCGGGCAGGCTTTCGCCGTCGTAATTCAGCGCGTCTGTCATGAATTGTTTTGCGCTGGCGATGCTTTTTTCGCTGCCGGCGATATACGACTGGAATTGCGCGTTTTGCTTTGCAAGCCATGCCGCTGTTTCGGGCGCATCGAGATTTTCCAGCGGGCGGAACGGGTCCGACACCATGCGGCCATGCAGGTTTTCAACCGTGTTGTCCATCGGCGCGTCCAATGCGCGCTTTTGTTCCTTCGCCGATACGCTGAATTGCAGGCTGTTGTTGTCGTTCGCGGGCTTGCCGAATACTTTATTCGCAAGGGAACGGATCGAGCGCCGTATGTTCACGGTTATCTCCTGAATGGGTCACGATTTTGGATAACGTGATTATTCAGGATTACAGAACTGAACGCAAACGAAGTTGTTTTTCCGGAATTTTCAAATTTTCTTGCGCGAGATATATTCCAGAAGACCGAGCGTCGAGCCGTCATGCGTGCCGGGTTTGCCGGATTTGATTTCGGTCTCCAGCGTTTTCGCCAGCACTTTACCGAGCTCGACGCCCCACTGGTCAAAACTGTTGATGCCCCA
>JADYYV010000044.1 GCA_020853455.1 Alphaproteobacteria bacterium
ACGTTTGTTTCTTTTTTAAAATTATCCACACATGGCGCTTGCGACTCATTTTGCAGGTCGCTAAGGTTTGCTCACTTCATCATTTGCAAAAACAAACCCGAACGCCCCAGCGCGTTATAATGGCGGTTTATCAGCAGACTGCAGAAGTTACTTGAAGAGGAAGAACGGCAGAATCACTTAAGCACTTACTTAAAGGTGCGGGTTTCTCTGGTGGATCTTCTTCCGCTGCATCAACGCGGCGGCAAGGCGTTACGGACTTGATACTCAGGGCATTCTACTACCAAAGGGCAATCCATGTTTGAAAACGGCCAGCAAGCGACGGTTGAAACGGCAGACGGCGGCGAATCCGCATCCAGTTTCGACCTGCGCTTTAGCCAGGTGAAGGCGCTGCTGCAAAAGGAATTCGGCGAGACCGCGTTCCGCAGCTGGATTGCGCCCATCGACGCCGTTTCCTGCGCGTCCGGCACGCTGACGCTCGCCGTGCCCACCCGCTTCATCCGCGACTGGGTGAAATCGCATTACGCCGACCGCATCCGCAGCCTGTGGACGCAGCATTTCGGCGCGGTCGCCCGCGTTGACATCACCATTTCCGGCAAGAGCGCGCCGAAAACCGCGGCAGCCGCGCCCGCCGGCGTTGCGTATGAAAAACCGGCGATTGCCAATGAAAACGCGGCGAAGGAAGCCAGCGCCGCCGATTTCTCCGTCGCGCTCGACCCCCGCTATACCTTTGAAAATTTCGTGACCGGCGCGCCCAACGAATTCGCCTATGCCGCCGCGCGCAAGATCGCCGACAACGAAAAAGTGTCGTTCAATCCCCTGTTCCTGCAAGGCGGCGTCGGCCTTGGCAAGACGCACCTGATGCACGCGATCGCCCATGCGGCACGCGCGGCTGGCCGCAAGGTGGCGTATATGTCCGCCGAAAAATTCATGTATGATTTCGTGCGGGCCTTGCGTTTTCAGGACACGATGGCGTTCAAGGCGCGTTTCCGCGCGGTCGATGTGCTGATGATCGACGATATCCAGTTCATCTGCGGCAAGGACGCGACGCAGGAAGAATTCTTCCACACCTTTAATTCCCTGATCGACCAGGGCAAGCAGATCGTGATTTCCGCCGACCAGAGCCCCGCCGATATGGACGGGCTGGAGGAACGCCTGCGTTCCCGCCTGTCGATGGGCCTTGTCGCCGCGATCCACCCCACGACCTATGAACTGCGCCTTGGCATCCTGCAGTCGAAATGCGCGCTGATGAAGCGCGACCTGCCGCAGGACGTGCTGGAATTCCTGGCGCAGAAAATCGCCTCGAACGTCCGCGAGCTGGAAGGCGCGCTCAACCGCCTGATCGCCCATGCGGAACTTGTGGGACGCCCCGTCACGATCGATACGGCGCAGGACCTGCTGGCCGATCTTTTGCGCGCGAACGACCGCCGCACGACCATCGAGGACATCCAGCGCAAGGTCTGCGAGCATTACGGCATCCGCCTGGCCGATATGCACAGCCCGCGCCGCGCGCGCCCCGTCGCCCGCCCCCGCCAGCTGGCGATGTACCTGTGCAAGCAGCTGACCACCCATTCCCTGCCGGAAATCGGCCGGAAATTCGGCGGCCGCGACCATACGACCATCATCCACGGCGTGCGCAAGATCGAGGAACTGCTGGCGGGCGACCCCACGCTGCGCAGCGACCTCGAATCGCTGAAAAAGGCGATTGCCGCGTAACCTTTCCCGCAGCCTCAGCGAATTGGCTTTAGGACCCTATTTGGCTTATATTAGGGGTCTGAAGGAGCTTCCCCATGCCATTCGCCCGTATTCTGTCATTCCTGCTGTTTTTGACGCTGTTTTCCGGCCAGATCCACGCCGAACAGCCCAAATTCGTCGAAGCGCGGCTGTTCAGCCCCGTGACAGCGACCGGCAAGGCGGATGTGGTCAATCTGGGCCTGCAATTGAAGCTGCAATCCGGATGGGACACCTATTGGCGCACGCCGGGCGATGCCGGCCTGCCCCCCGACCTTGATTTCAAGGGGTCGGAAAACCTGAAATCCTTCAGCCTGCAATACCCCGTGCCGCACCGCCTGACCATCGCCGGACTTGATAACAACGTCTATGTGGGCGAAGTGGTGTTTCCGCTGGCCGTCACGCTGGCCGCCCCCGGCGCGGCACTGAACGTAAAGCTGAAACTGGGCCTGCTGGTCTGCAATGAAATCTGCGTGCCGGAAAAGCACGAGCTGACCTTCACGCTGCCGGCCGGCGAGGCGATGCCGTCCGCCGACGCCGCGCTGTACGAAGCCGCGCTTGAAAAACTGCCGCGCACGGTGATGGAGGGATACAGCTTCACCAACAGCCATCTTGAAACCGACGCGCAGAAAACATTCCTTGTGGTCGAGGCGCAGATGGCGGGCGAGCCCTCGCGTGATGCCGACCTGTTCGTCGAGCATTCATCGGGCACCGCCTTCGGCAAGCCCGCGATCACCTTTGATGCCGCGACCGGCAAAACCGTTTTCCGCATCGAGCCGCATACCAGCGAAGCGCCCGATAAACTGGCGAAAGACCTTGGCACCGGCGACCTGACGCTCACCTTCGTCGACAAGGGCATCGGTTTCGAGGGCAAGACGCAGCTGAACGCCGCGCCCGACACCGCGCCCAGACCCATGAGCGTGCCGGCCAAGCTCAAGGAAAAAATCACCAGCCTCGATATCGGCATCCTGCTGGGCGCGCTGCTGGGCGGGCTTATCCTCAACCTGATGCCCTGCGTGCTGCCCGTCTTGTCGCTGAAGGTATTGTCGGTCGTCAGCCACGGCGGGCGCGACAGCCGCGGCAAAATCTTCAAAAGCTTCATGGCCTCGGCCTTCGGCGTGCTGGTGTCGTTCTGGATCATGGCGGGCGCGCTGGTGGCGGCGAAAGCGGCCGGCAGCACGATCGGCTGGGGCATCCAGTTCCAGCATCCGGGTTTCCTGATTTTCCTGATCGCCGTGCTGCTGCTGTTCGCGGTCAATATGTGGGGGCTGTTTGAAATTCCGCTGCCGCGCTTTATCGCGAAACACGCGGCGGCGAAGCACGAGAATGAGCCGACAATCACCGGCCATTTCCTGACCGGCGCGTTTGCCGCATTGCTGGAGACGCCCTGCACCGCGCCCTTCCTTGGCACGGCGGTCGGCTTCGCCTTGTCGCGCGGCGCGTATGAAATATTCCTGATCTTTACCTTCCTTGGATTGGGTCTGGCGCTGCCCTATATCGCGCTGGCCATTTCGCCCAAGGTGTTCAGGCTGATGCCGAAGCCCGGCAAATGGATGATCACGCTGCGCAAGGTTCTGGCGGTGGTGCTGCTGGCGACCGCCGTCTGGCTGGGATCGGTGCTGTTCCGCGTATCGGCCGAACCCGCGCTCGATGCCGGCTGGCAGCAATTCGATGAAGCCCTGATCGCCCCCGCGGTTGCGGAAGGCAAGACGGTCGTGGTCGATGTGACCGCCGACTGGTGCCTGACCTGCAAGGCGAACAAGAAATTCGTCCTCGACCAGGACGACGTGAAGGCCGCGCTTTCCGCGCCCAACATCCTGTTGCTGCAGGCCGATTACACCCAGCAGGACGATGTGACCGCGCAGTATCTGGGCAGCTTCGGCCGCTATGGCATCCCGTTCAACGTGGTCTATGGCCCGGCCGCGCCGCAGGGCATCGCGCTGCCCGAGCTGCTGACCAAAAAAGCGGTCATCGACGCGCTGAACGCCGCCGCCGGGGAATAGTTTTTCCATACTTGCGGATTGCGGCGCACCGACGAAGTTGACAGGGGCGTATAAACGCTTACGCTATTGTCATGGTACATGAATCCCTGCAGCAGAAAAAACAACCCGTCGGCACCAGCCAGTTTTACATGTGGCGCTGCGTCGTCGCCCTTGCCCATGCCGACGGCATGGTCAATCAGGGGGAGCGCGATTACCTGAACGGCGTTTTCGGCCGCATGGGGCTGACCCCCGAACAAAAAGCGGTTTTGCAGGGCGACATGGCGGCGGCGCAGGACATCGCGCAGCTGCTGGCCCATATCAACGAACCCGAATGGCGCGGGCAGCTGGTCTATTTCGCAGGGCTGCTGGCGCGCGCCGACGGCGTGCTGGACCCGCAGGAAGACCATATCTTAAAAAAACTGCGCGCCGACCAGATGTCGGGCCTCGACATGGACCAGATCCGCGCCGACGTCAAAAAGGCGGTCGCGAATGAAATGTTCCAGCACGACTTGAAAATGAGCGCGCTGCGCCCGCAGGGCGGCCTGAGCGCCGTCATCGACAGCCTGCTGCTGCGCCTTGGCATCGATATTTTGGAGAACTAGACCATGACCAACCTGCCCCGCCCGCCGAAACAGGAAATGTCCGCGAGCCAGTACCAGATGTGGCGCGGCGTGATCGCGATTGCCCATGCGGACGGCCGCGTGCAGGACGAGGAACGCGCCTACCTGAAAAAAGTGTTCCAGAACCTGGACCGCGTTTATGGCCTGACGCTGGCGCAGCGCAACGAGCTCGACGACGACATGCTGAACCCGAAAAGCCTGGCCGATATCCTGCCCAAAATCACCGAGCCGCAATATCGCGGCATGCTGATCCATTTCGGCGAAGTGCTGGTGTGGTCGGATAACCAGGTGACGGCCGAGGAAGAGGACGTCATCAAGAAACTCTATGCCGGCCATATGTCGTCGATCGACGAAGGCAAGCTGCGCGCCGAAGTGAAGGCGCAACTGGCGGCGACCAAGGCCGAGCACGATCACGAACTTGAAAAAATCCACGCCACCGGCGCCCGCAAAAGCCCCCTCTTCCGCGGCTTCGACCGGCTGCTGCGCAAGGTGGGGATTGATATTTTAGAGTAATAACGCTGTCATGCCAGCGCAGGCTGGCATCTCGCAGGCCGTAAGGCTTGCGTTTATAAATCCGCGCGCAACGCACGGGAGATGCCAGCTTTCGCTGGCATGACCATTGTTTAATACAGCCCGCCCAGCCCCGTCTTCACGCCTTCGCTGTATTCCATCACTTCGGATACGGGGGCGACGCTTTCGCCGGTGAACATCATGGGTTCTTCGCCGGGTTCGGTGCCGTCGATGAAGGCTTCGAAGATGCTCTTTTCATCGCCGGGCTGCGAACGTGCGCCGGTCACGGGGTTGATCTGCACCATGCGGATGCCGGGCGGCACGCGGAACGGCACGGGCGGCACGTCCTTCAGCGCTTTTTCCATGAATTCCTTCACGATCGGCGCTGCCACATGGCCGCCGGTTTCCTTCGCGCCCATCGGCTTCGGTTCGTCAAAGCCGACATAGGTGCCCACAATCAAATCAGGCGTGAAGCCGATGAACCATGCGTCCTTGGCATCGTTCGTCGTGCCGGTTTTTCCCGCGATGGGGCGGCCGAGCGATTTCAGGCTGGTGGCCGTGCCGCGTTGCACGACGCCTTCCAGCATAGAAACAATCTGGTACATGTTGCGCGGGTCGGCGATATCGGGGCGGTTATCCTGCAGCACAGGCGCGTCCTGATCGTTCCACGGGGTCATCGGGCCGCAGCCTTCGCAATTGCGCTTATCATGCACATAAATGGTCTTGCCGTGGCGGTCCTGCACGCGGTCGATCAGCGTCGGTGTGATTTTCTTACCGC
>JADYYV010000045.1 GCA_020853455.1 Alphaproteobacteria bacterium
ACGCGCTGTAATTGAAATCGTCTTCCATGGCTGGCCAGCATAAACCTATGCCATATTCTGTCAATTAAAATAACATAACCTATTGAAAATACTACGTCCGGATAATGCCATCCAGCGCCATGACGCGGTCGGAACCCGGAAAGACGCGCGCTGTGATGTCGGTGTCGTCCAGCTTCAGGTGGTCGCGCAGGATTGCCTTCGCCACTTGGCGTAAATCCGTCGTGGGGCGCAGGTCGCGGTTTTCGTGCAGCTGCGTTTTGTCGAGCCCCGGCCATTTCGTATAGACCTTGCCGCCATTCACAGCGCCACCCGCCAGCAATGCGCAGGAGGCCGTGCCGTGGTCGGTGCCGCCGGTGCCGTTCTGCGCGACCGTGCGGCCGAATTCGGTTGCGACCATGATGACGGTTTTGTCCCAATGCGCGCCGAGCTCTGTTTTGAACGTCGATAATCCGGCATCGAGCGCGGCGAACAAATTTGCCAGCGGTCCTTTGTCGAGCCCCTGCTGCGCATGGGTGTCCCAGCCGCCGACCTCGATCGTGGCGATGCGCGGGCCTGCGGGGTCGGACAGGATTTTGGCGACCGCCGTGACGGTCTGCTTCATCGCGTTCTGGTTCTGCAACCCCTTGCGCCCGCCGGCACCCATCTTGCCAAAGCCGCTGCCATCGACCGCGTTGTCGGCGATATTGTGCACATCGACCGCTTGGCTGAGCGCGGTATGGAACAGCTGGTCCTTGCGATAGAGTTTTTCCAGCGCGATCAGCACGGTGTCGGCGGGTAAACCGTCGGCGGCGGGCGCCCAGGTGCCGACCGGCGTATTGCCCTGCATCATCAGCGGAATCGTCTGCCCGACCGAGAGGCCCAGTTTCCCCGCATTACCGCCATATAATGACAGCGCGCGGTTCAGCCAGCCGTCGCGCGCGCCGTTGGGCGTTAATGCGCCGCATTCCAGCACGTTCTGCGCATCGAAATGCGAGCGTTCGCGGTAGGGCGTGGATACGGCGTGAATGACCGCCGCTTCGCCGCCTTTAAACAGCCCTGTAAATTCAGCGAAGCTTTTATGCGCGCCGAAAAAATTGTCGAGCGGCGCATAGGCGCTGGAGGGCAGTGCGATTCCGCCGCGCGCGGATTGGTAATTTTTATCGCCATAGGGCGGCATGGCGGCCAGCCCGTCCATCGCGCCGCGCAGGATGACGAAGATAAACCGCTCGTCCACCGGCGCTGCGGCAAATGACACCTTGATGCCGGGCGTTGCCAGCGCCGCCGCCAGCAACCCTGCGCCCTGCAACAATTTTCGGCGTGAAATTGTGGAATCCATTTCTATCTCCTCTGGAATTCGGGGCTGGCGAATAAAATCGTGATCGCTTCTTCCTTGCTGCCCGCGCGGGACACGGCGAAACGCGTTTCGCCCGATGCGACGGGGCCGATGGTTTGTTCCAGCAAATCATCCGGCGATATTTTCGTGTAAATGCCGCGTGCGATTTTACGGGCAAGGTCGATGCGCTGCAGCAGCGCTTCGGCCCCCACCCAGTCCTTGGCCTTGTCGCTCCAGCCGGCGGGGGAGGGGGCGGAGAAGGGGACCTGCCCCAGCAACTTGAACGCGCCCACCAGTTTGATGTCATCGACATCGTCGGCGGCGCCGCTTGCGCGCAGCATCGACACCACGTAATCATTCGGCGTTTTCACCTTCGCCAGCGGTTCCGCCCATGTTTCGGGCAGCGACAGCAGGGTTTTATAGACGGGGATCAATTTGCCGTTATTGCGCGTGAAGGCGACGGCCAGCTGGTTGACGGCTGATTCCGGCGGGTCATCCGCGATAAAATGCCGCGCCAGTTTTGTGGCGATGAATTTCGCAGTCGACGGGTGATAGGCAAAAGTCGCCAGCGCCTTTTCCCCTTCGTTCACGCCGTCCTCTTGGTAGATTTCCCCCAGCAGTTTTTTCTGGCCGGGTTCATGCACCATCCTGCGGAAGAAAAATCCCGATCCGTCGCCGCGCCCGTCGGCATCCAGCGACCAGCCGGTCAGTATCTTGGCGAATTCGGTGACGTCGGATTGCGTATAGCCGCCGCCCACGCCCAGCGTATGCAGCTCCATGATCTCGCGCGCCAGGTTTTCGTTCAATCCTTTGCCGCCCATGCGCCCGCCCGGCGAATTCGGGCCGATGGAGCGCTGGTTATCAAGGTACATCAGCATCGCAGGGTGATGCGTCGATGCGCGCAGCAGCGTCAGAAAATCGCCCATGATGTTCGGACGGATCGCTTCGCGCTCGAAATCGGCCAGCAGCGCCATCTGGAACGGCTTGGTCGATGATACGGTGAAATGGTTGCTCCAGAACTGCACAAGGCGTTCGAAAAATGGCGCGTCGCTTTGCGCAATGACGCGGGTGCGGCGCGCGACATCCTTCAGGTAGCCTTTGCCCTGTTGCTTGAGCATGGATTTAATTTCAGCCGCGCCCTCGGCATCCACATCGCCGGCCTGCGCCTTTTTCAGCATTTTCTTGTTTTCGCGGTATCCCTTTAATTCTTCCAGCGCCGCCATCGTGCCGGGCAGGCCGTCATAGGCGGATACATTGGCGTAGCGCGCATTCAGCTGGGCATGCAGCCAGCCCGCAGGATCGGCGGAAATATTTGATAATTCAGACTTTTTTGCGCCAAGGCCAAAGCGGTTGGCGGCGATAAAGGCTTCGATGGACGACATGCATGCTCCCGGAAAGACGAGGCAGATATCATCTTATACGCAAGATATGAAGAAAGCCCTGCGGGCGGTGTTCAGATACCCAGCACGTCGCGCATGGAATAAATCCCGGGTTTCTGCCCGCCCAGCCACATGGCGGCGCGCACCGCGCCCTTGGCGAACAGCGACCGGTCGGATGCCTTGTGCGAAAACTCGATGCGCTCGCCGTCGCCCGCAAAGGTGACGGTATGGTCGCCCACCACATCGCCGCCGCGGAAAACGGAAATACCGATCGCGCCCACAGGCCGCGCGCCGATCTGGCCGTAGCGGGCGGGCACCATCGCGTCGTCAAGATTGACGTTGCGCCCTTTGGCGGCCGATTGCGCCAAGGCAAGCGCAGTGCCGGACGGTGCGTCGATTTTATGGCGGTGATGCGCCTCGAAAATTTCGATATCGTATTCGGTGCCCAGCATCGATGCGGCCTTTTCGACCATCGACAGCAGCAGGTTTACGCCGACGCTCATATTGGCGGCTTGCAGGATGGGGGCTTTCTGGCTCGCGACCTTCAGCGCGGCCATTTCCGGCTCGCCAAGGCCTGTAGTGCCGACGACCAGCGCGCGGCCATGTTCATGCGCCAGCTGCGCATGTTCGATCAGCGCGTCGGCTGTCGTGAAATCGATCAGCACATCGCAGGATTTGAATGCGTCATGCTTGCTGGTGGTAACGCAGGTGCCGCAGGGGTCGATGCCCAGAATGCCGCCCATGTCCTTGCCGATTGCCCAGCTTTTATTGTGTTCGACCGCGTGATGCAACGTGGCATGGGCATGCTGCTTGCTCAAAATCTCCCGCGCGATCATCTGCCCCATGCGCCCCGCGCCGCCCAAAATGCCGATCTTGATCATTCCACTATTTCCTTTTTCTTTTCGCATATGATTTTTTCAATAGCGATCTTTTCGTAACTCGATACCGTAAATTCCACTAAGTCTGCGGGCTTGCTTTCGTTGCTGACGAAGACCCCTTCGCTGAACTGGACGTCTTTAGGCCCGTAGTCCTTGAATAAACCGGGTGGGCTAATCACCAGTGACATTTCAGTTTTCACTGAGTCTTTCTTCTTAAGAACAAGGTTGACCCTGCTGCCTTGCTTGGATGTTTTAATCGTCCCGCTCAGCTTATATGCAAGACAGGACTGGTTATTGCAGTCTCTGCACTCACACCCTCCTTCTTTTAAACTAAATTCTGCCGGAGAGCAGTTGTAGGTCGTATAATTTTTTGAAAGCGCGGCGCTTGGCATCATGAATATGCAAGCCAATATAGTGCATTGCAAAAGGATGCTTTTCATTCCGGAGACTTTTCCGCGCTGCTGAGTTCGCAGGTAATGTTGTCGGGCCCCCAGTTGAAGGATTTTTTTACGGGGACGGAAACGCCCGTCGATGCCGTTTCGGGCAGGGCGATTTGTATGGCAAGGCTGTCGATCACCGTCAGCTGCGCGCCTTCGGGCGCGACCAGCGTCAGGATGCCGTTGTCGAAACCGTATTTGTAATTGGGGCTGGGCGTTTCCAGCACGCCTTTCAGCAAATAACCCTCGCCGGTTTTAACGATGGTGAAGCCGGGGGGCGAACAGGTGCCTGCGGGCGGCGCAACGGGCAGGGGATGCTCCTCCGGCTCGGCGCGGTCGGCGGCGACAAAGGCGGACGCGGGCGTTGCCATCAGCAGCGCGGCGCAGGCAAGAAAGGGCAGCAGGCGGTTTTTCATGCGTGAAATTTCCTTGCCCTGACTATCCTGAATCCGCGCCCCCTTGGCAAGTGGCGCGGGCAGGTCCGGGGGCGGAAAATCACTGCGGCTTCAGCGAGGGCGGGGGGCGTTTCGCTTTCAGGTCTTTCAGCGTCTCGATGTTTTTCTCGGAAGTTTCGGCTTCGGCTACGGCGGCGACAACTTCCTGCTGCACGCGGATTTCTTCCTTCGCCTTGATCGCGGCGGGCTTGCCTTCTTTCCAGACTTCGCCGTTGCGCCAGTATTCGTCTTCGCCGTTCGGGCGTTCTTTCGCAGGGCCGTCTTCGCGGTGCAGCTTGCCGTTCAGGTACCAGTCGTTGTCGCCGTTGGGGCGCGTTACGGCAGGGCCGCCGACGCGGTGGCGCAGGCCGTTTTTATAGTATTCGCGGCCGCCATCGGCCCATTCGATTGCGGCTTCGTCGCCGTCGCGGTGCAGTTCGCCGAATTTGAAGTATTTTTTCGTCCCGCTTTTCGCTTCATAGGCGGGCAGGCCGTCGTCGCGGTGTTCTTTCCAGTGGAAATACCAGGTCTGGTTGCCCTCCGCGTCCAGATGGCGGCCCGATTTGAAATTAAAAACATTTTTCAGGCGGGCGACGATATCGGACGGCTTCACGGGAAATCTCCATAATAAAAAAGACGCGCCACTATAGGGGCTTATGGCAATGCGTCAAGCTGGTATTTTATTACGTGATTATGATAATTCTTTTTCAGATTCTCGTTCTTGACAGATATGACAAGCGGGAAATAGATTATGTCATCTTTCAGATTCGACTTATTCATTTATATACGAGGTCGCTTCCCCATGACCGAGACCGCCACCCCTGCCGCCCTTGCGACCATTGATACTGCCGCGCCCGAGACGGAAGACAACGACAACGCGTCGCTGCTGCCGAAAAAATCGTGGATGACGCGCCAGATGGACAAGGCCGTGCGCGGCGGTTTGCGCTTCATGTTCAAGACGCTGTTCGGCGCGAAAATCCGCGGCACCGAAAACTTCAACGGCCTCGAGGGCAAGCCGACCCTCGTGATCGCCAACCACGTGTCCTTCATCGACGGCCTGCTGCTGGGCGCGACGATGCCGGTCGAGGCGTCTTTCGCCATCGACACCGGCATGTACAACAAGATCATGAAAAACCCGATGGTGCGCTTCAACCCCATCGCGAAGTTCCTGCTGAACCGCATCGACTTCCACCCGCTGGATACCACCAAGCCGCAGGCGATCCGCGCGCTGACGAAACTGGCCAAGGCCGGCCGCCCCGTGATGGTGTTCCCCGAAGGCCGCCTGACCACGACCGGCACGCTGATGCAATCCTTCGGCGGTTCTTCCGTGGTTGCCGCCAACGCCGATGCGCATATCGTGCCGATTTACATGGACGGCCTCAACTTCCTCGCCAAGGGCCTGACGCGCCTGAAGGATTACCCGCACCGCCTGTTCCCCAAGCTGTCGGTCACGGTCATGCCGCCCGTCAAGCTCGATATCCCCGAAAGCGCATCGGGCAAGGAACGCCGCCGCATCGCCGACGAGCAGATGGAAAAAATCCTGCAGGAAATGCCGGTGAACGCGGTCGATCCCGGCCGCTCGCTGATCGAGGCGCTGCACGACGCCGCGCGCAATTTCGGCCGCAAGCGCGAAATGCTGGACGACCACAACCAGGAAGAAGCGCCGCTGACCTACGGCAACATCCTGACCGGCATCTATGCGCTGGGCGCGAAGCTGGCGAAAGTCACGACCAAAGGCGAAAACGTCGGTTTCCTGCTGCCGAATTCGAAAAAATCCCCCGTCGCGTTCTTCGCGCTGCATGCCCATGGCCGCGTGCCGACCATGCTGAATGCGAAGGCGGAAAAAGCCGATATGCTGTCTTACGTCACGACCGCGTCGCTGAAAACCATCGTCACTTCCCGCGAATTCGTGAAACTGGCGAAACTGGAAGACAAGGTCGAGGAACTCGCGAAAACCACGAAAATTATTTACACCGAAGACGTGAAGGCGAAAATCGGTTTCGTCGATAAAATCGCAGGTCTGCTGCGCGGCAAGGGGCTGCTGCCCCGCCCGAAAGACGCGCCCAAGGGCCAGGATCCCGCCGCCATCATCTTCACCTCCGGCTCCGAAGGCCCGCCCAAGGGTGTTGTGCTGTCATCCACCAACTTCCTGTCGAACGTCGCGCAGGTGAATGCGGTCACGCCCATCCGCCCGACCGACAAGATTTTCAACTCTATGCCGATCTTCCACTCCTTTGGTCTGGCGGGCGGTCTCATCATGCCGCTGATGACGGGCGTGCGCAGCTTCCAGTTCCCGAACCCGCTGGCGGGCAAGGAAATTCCGAAACTGGCGTATTTCTATGACGCGACGATCATGTTCGGTACCGATACCTTCCTGAACCTCTATGCCCGCAGCGCGAACGACCGCGATTTCTCCGGCCTGCGCATGGTGTTCGCGGGGGCGGAGCGGTTGCAGGACGAAACCTACAACACCTATGTCGACCGCTTTAACGTGCGCGTGAACAACGCCTATGGCTTGTCGGAAGCGGCGCCTGCGGTTGCCATGAACGTCCCCGGCGCGCATCGCCGCGGCACGGTCGGCAAATTCCTGCCCGGCATCGAAACCCGCATGGAAGCGGTTCCCGATATGGAAGATAGCTTCCGCCTGTTCATCAAGGGCCCGAACGTGATGCTGGGATATTTGAAAAACGACAATCCCGGCGTGATCCAGCCGCCGCCCGATGGCTGGCACGATACCGGCGATATCGTGAACGTATCCAAGGAAGGCTATGTGAAGCTGACCGGCCGCGCGAAACGCTTTGCCAAGATCGGCGGCGAAATGGTCTCGCTCGACATGGTTGAAACGGTTGCGACCGCCGCATCCCTGAAAAAAGACGCGGCGCATGCAGTCGTCCTGAAGCAGGATCCGGTCAACGGCGATTCAATTGCGCTGTTCACGACCGACCCCGCGCTGAAACGCGAGGCGCTGACGAAGGCGGCGAACGAGGCCGGGCGTTCTGTGCTGGGTTTGCCGAAAAACAACGAAATCTACGTCTTGCCGGAAATGCCCCGTTTGCCGACCGGCAAGACAGACTACGTCACCCTGCAAAAACGCCTGAAGGGTGATTTCAATGCGGCATCCGTTGTGCCCGCATCCAACGACAACCAGCAGAAACCCGATGCCCCGAAGGCCGCAGCGCCCGTGGCCGCAGGTCCTGCGTTGTAAACAATAACCAAAAAACCAACCCCGAAAGAGAGTACAGACAGATGACCGACCTCACCTCGAAATACCCGCAGCTTGCGAAGATTTTTGACGACCAGGACAAGATGTTCCAGTACATCATCGGCGACAACACGCCGGTTGAACTGAAAACCGTGCAGAACCGCGCGATCGACCTGATCGAACAGAACGTCGACCGTTCCGACGCTGAAAAAGAAGCGCTCGCCGTCGGCGTCGTCCTGATGACGGCCGGCCCCTCGATCGTCGGCGATCCCCAGGAATTCGCGGCAGGCTACAGCAGCAACGTCAATGATTTCGTGACCGAGCTGACCAACGCAAGCCCGTTCGAAGCGCCCTCCACCAACATCTCGCAAGCGTCCACCGCGCTGTCGGTTGTGATGCTGCAAGACCTCGCCAAAGGTCTGCGCGAAGGCGCACTGCCCGCAGGCGCGCGCGAACAGCTGACCGAAGCTTTCACGCAGTCGACCGCGCAGGAAGCTGTCGTGTTCCAGAACCTGAACGCGCCGAAACTGCAAGCCGCATACGAAGCAGCCAAGCAAGGCCTCGCTTCCGAACTCGGCCTCGGTGCCGCACCCGCGAACAACAACGCGCCCGTGCCGCCGAAAAAGAAAAACAACGGCGGCGGCAGCTTCGACCTCTAATCGAAACTGACAGCCGAAAGAACAAGCCGCCCCGCGCAAATATGCCGGGGCGGTTTTTCTATTCGCAGATCCTGACGTTCTGGGGGATTTCGGCGCCTTCTTCGGGGCGCAGGCAGATGCCATAGCCGCGCAGTTTCGGCACCTTCACGCCTTTGGGCAGCACAAATTGCGCGCCAAGGCTGTCGTTGATGCCGGGCGGAAATTCTTCGATGTCCTTCATGATCCGGAATTGCCAGTCATCGGTCACGAAAATGCGTGCGTTGCTATTGTTGATGACCGGCGCGCCTGCGCGGTTTTGCAGGACAAGCCGTGTCCTGCCGTCGAAAATGATCACACGGGCTGCGGGCGGCGAAACTTTTTCCGCCTTCAGGCTTCCATTGCCCGCCATCTGCGCAAGGCCCGCCCAGCCGGGCAGCGTTTTATAGGACTCTATCTTGCCCGGTGTCACGATGTCGGCCGCATTCAATGACGAAAGTCCGCCAGGATACATCAATAGGCCCAGCTTCCACACATCGGCATTCATGCCGGCGGGCGCGTCTGCCGGAGGGGCATCTTCCGGCAGCGGTTTCACCTGAGTTGCGCCGACACTCAGCGCCACGGGCGCGTATTCGGTATAACGCGCATCGGCGTCACGCCCGATCAGGTCTTTGAGCTGCGGCTGGTTGTTCCGGATGGAAGCGCGCTGCGACAGGTTGCCCTGAATAACGCTCATGATCGATCCGGACAGCCTGCGGCATTCGTTGTTTTCATCGCCCTGCAGGTATGAAACCTTCCCGGCGGGCAGGCCGCTGACGCCGGCGCTGATTTTCTGGGCTGTCATGCGCGGGGTCGGCATACCCCCGTCAAGACTGATATCGGGACGCGCAAACGGGCCCGCAAGCACAAGCCGCGCCACGCGCGCGGTATCGCCGGTCAGCTGCCAGATGACGGGCTTGTGGCTGGACAGCAGGAGGTAAAGCGGCTCCGCGCCTTTTTCGATGTCAAGACGCAGGGCCGTGGTTTCTTCCTGCAGGCTGCCCAGCGCAAGGTTCGACCAGCTGCCGCCGTTTGTGACGGAAATCTGGACGAGTTTCTCCGCACTGGCAACAGGCGGCAGCGCGCAGCCGGACGCCTTCAGCCGCGCGAGGCTCCATTTTTTCTCGACCTCAGCGACCTCGTCGCGCGACAATACGCCGTTGCCGTCTTTATCGACGGTACGGAACGCCTTGCGCGCCAGCGCTTCGAGTTCTGCGCCCGTCAGCGTGCCGTCCTGGTCGGTATCAAGCGCCAGCAGGTCGCGGCTGCTTTTATAGGAGTTCTCGTACGGATATTCACTTTTGCCGGAACCGGTTGCCGCTTCGCGGCTGGTGATCGTGCCGTCGTCATCGGTATCGTAGGTTTTCATGATGCGCACGGATTGTGCATCGATCGCTTGTTTGACCGCGTCCGTCGTCATGCCTTCGCCGCGGTTCGAAAATTCATCCTGCATGCTGGTGCGTACTTCGTCCGCCGTGACTTTCAGGTCGAAATCCTGGTCATAGCGCATGACTTCACGCAGGCGGTTTCGCGCAAGCTCGCGCTTCCTGCGTGTTTCTGCCGCCTCGATATCGGCCAGCGTCAATGATCCGGTCTCGCGCGCGGCGTTGCGCAGCTGGTCGGCCATCGACGATACGTATTTCTGCTCGAAAAGATCCTGCCGCAACAATGGCTGCAGCAGCACAGTCGGGATCGCATCAACCGATGGATAGGTGTCAGATGCCGCCTGTGCCGACAGCGGCATCAGGGCCAGCAGCATGGAAGCGAAAATGATCTTTTTCATGAAAAATTCCTGTCGCTGTTATTGTCTGATGAGCGCTTCGTCCGCGATCCTCAGTAATCCTCGAGCACATCCCTTACGACCTGCATTTCGGGACGCGAAAGCGACCCGTCTCCGTCGGTATCGGCGGTCGCGAAGGCCTTGCGTCCCAGCGCTTCCAGTTCCGGCATTGTCAGGCGTCCGTCGCGGTCAGGGTCGAGCGCCAGCAGCGCCTTCATGCGGCGCGATTGCTTGTCGCGGCTGCCGCGGTTCTCGGCGGACGGGTCGGGCGTAGACATTTCCTTCAATGAAATCGCGCCGTCCTTGTCGATGTCGTAACGGGCGATGAACCGTGCGGCGTCATCGGCGCAGCCTTCCTCGCTCTGCTTTTGGCGGCGGCGGTCCTCCATCATCACGGTCCCCACTTCCTGCTGCGTGATCGTGCCATCGTAATCAAGGTCATAGAAGATCACCTGCAGGTAACGCTGGCGGCGCTCGGCGGTTTCGTTACGGCGGACATAATTATCGACATCCTGCTGGGTCAGGACCTTTTTGTCCTGGCCTGCCGTGCGCATCACCTCCAGCAGGCGGGCGATGTACTGGTCGCGGTAGGTCTGCCCGTGGCGGATATCTGCCAGCAGCACCTTCGGCACGGCTTCCATCGAAGCGTATTTTTCAACGATGACGGGTTGCGCCAGCGCCGGTAATGAGCCGGTCAGGGTTGCTGCCAGAATGGCCAAAGATAAAGTTCTCATGCTTCCTCCCGCAATGCAGGCCAAACGATAACAGACTGCTACTTGTGGAATAGTTAACCAAGGGGTCATCCAAATGCCATCAGCCCCCGTATAAAGCCTGAAAAGGGGCCGGAAACGGCTGCCAGAAAATGACTTCACTTCACGGCCAAAGGGTAGTAATTTCCTGCCTGAACGCTATCTTAGGCGCGTAAGTACTTGGAAATCGGGATCGGTGCTTAAGCTTTGAGGCCTTTCCCATATATTTGCCACTGAAAGGAAATAAAATGAGCAAAATCATCGGCATCGACCTTGGCACGACCAACTCCTGCGTTGCAGTGATGGAAGGCGACAAGGCCAAGATTATCGAAAACGCGGAGGGCGCGCGCACAACCCCCTCCATGATCGCCTTCACCAAAGACGGCGAACGTCTCGTCGGCCAGCCGGCAAAACGCCAGGCGGTCACGAACCCCGACAAAACCCTTTATGCCATCAAGCGCCTGATCGGCCGCCGCTTCAACGAGCCTGAAGTGAAGAAGATGACCGAAAAAGCGCCCTTCAAGATCATCGAAGGCGACGGCGGCGCGGCATGGGTCGAAATCGACGGCGAAAAATTCGCGCCCTCGCAGATCTCCGCGATGGTCCTGCAGAAAATGAAGGAAACGGCTGAAAACTACCTTGGCGAAAAAGTCACCAAGGCGGTCATCACCGTGCCCGCATACTTCAACGACAGCCAGCGTCAGGCCACCAAAGACGCCGGCCGCATCGCGGGTCTCGATGTGTTGCGCATCATCAACGAGCCAACGGCGGCGGCGCTCGCGTACGGTTTGGACAAGAAAAACACCGGCACGATCGCGGTCTATGACCTGGGCGGCGGTACGTTCGACGTTTCCGTGCTTGAGATCGGCGACGGCGTGTTCGAAGTGAAATCCACCAACGGCGACACGTTCCTCGGCGGTGAAGACTTCGACCTGCGCATCATCGACTTCCTCGCGGAAGAGTTCAAAAAAGAGCACAACATCGACCTGCGCAAAGACAAGCTGGCGCTGCAGCGCCTGAAAGAGGCTGCTGAAAAAGCGAAGATCGAGCTGTCGTCGTCCGTGCAGACCGAAGTCAACCTGCCCTTCATCACGGCAGATGCGAACGGCCCGAAACACCTTGTTTTGACGATGAAACGCGCGAAGCTGGAAGAGCTGGTCGGCGACCTGCTGATGAA
This sequence comes from Alphaproteobacteria bacterium, assembly GCA_020853455.1. GTDB lineage: Bacteria > Pseudomonadota > Alphaproteobacteria > Micavibrionales > UBA2020 > JAPWJZ01. The sequence continues at coordinate 12,023 of JADYYV010000045.1, forward strand.
AACGCTCGAGCCCTGCAAAGCGGCGATCCGCGACGCCGGCGTGAAAGTTTCCGACATCGATGAAGTCGTGCTTGTCGGCGGTATGACCCGCATGCCCAAAGTGATCGAGATCGTGAAGGAATTCTTCGGCAAGGAACCCCATCGCGGCGTCAACCCCGACGAAGTCGTGGCCGACGGCGCGGCGATCCAGGGCGGCGTTCTGGCCGGCGACGTGAAAGACGTCCTGCTGCTGGACGTGACCCCGCTGTCGCTTGGCATCGAAACACTGGGCGGCGTGTTCACACGCCTGATCGAGCGCAACACGACGATCCCGACGAAAAAATCGCAGACCTTCTCGACCGCGGAAGACGGCCAGAGCGCCGTGACCATCCGTGTGTTCCAGGGCGAGCGTGAAATGGCGGCGGACAACAAGATCCTCGGCCAGTTCGACCTCGTCGGC
>JADYYV010000046.1 GCA_020853455.1 Alphaproteobacteria bacterium
GCCGATATCCTCGGCTCCGAAATTCTTTCCGGCACCGATGCCGAAAAATCGTTCAAATTTATCCGCGGTCCGATTTTCTGCCAGCTGTTGATGGCGGATGAAATCAACCGCGCCAGCCCGCGTACGCAATCGGCGCTGCTGCAGGCGATGCAGGAATATCAGGTATCGGTCGGCGGCACGACGTATGATTTGCCCCGCCCGTTCCATGTGATGGCGACGCAGAACCCGCTGGAGCAGGAAGGCACGTACCCGCTGCCCGAAGCGCAGCTGGACCGTTTTATGCTGCAGGTCAATATCGGCTATCCGAGCATCCTTGAAGAACGCAAAATGATTCTGGCGACGACCGGCATGACGCAGGAAAAAGCCAGCCCTGTTTTCACCGCCGCCGATATCGTGGCGGCACAGGCCGTCGTGCGCCAGCTGCCGATCGGCCAAAAAGTGGTCGATGGCATCCTGAAACTCGTGCAGGCGGGCCGCCCCGAACAATCGACACTCGACAGCGTGAAACGCCATGTCAGCTGGGGCCCCGGCCCGCGTGCGGGACAGGCATTCATGCTGGCGGCGCGTGCGAAAGCCCTCTTGGAAAACCGCTACACCCCGTCGCTCGACGACGTGATCGCGCTTGCCCCCTCCATCCTCCAGCACCGCATGGCATTGCACTTCTCCGCCCGCGCGGAAGGCAAGACGCTGGATGATATCATCAAGGAAATCTGCGGGGTTATTTCTTAAGGCTTCCGCATCGGCGGATATCCTGTTTCATCTGTTGAAATCAGGATTTCGTCTGTCTGAGGATCGTCTGTTCGGTTTAATCGCAAGCTGCCATTCTCTTCACCGATGCAGTAAATGCGTTTTTGTGCGTCATCCGGCAACTGAAAAATATATTTGCGACTTCCTGCTGTAATAAAAGGTAATCCGGTTTTTGTATCACTCGCCAAACTGACATCTATAAGAAAGTTATCGGTGCTCAAGGTCGCGGGGAATGATAGCCCCCAGTCTGGCTCCGATTGGGGGCGGTGGAAGCATACATACAACTTGTCTTCATGCGACGGCAGAAGCTGGGATAACTGAATTTCTTTCTCGCCCTTTTCCAACCTCGCCCGCAATTTATTTCCGAATTCAGCCAACTCATCTGCATAAGGGTCAGCCAACGGAACATTCGAGACAAGGGGCGGTGACGAAAAATGATAAATAAGAAAACCGGCTATTAAAACTGCACCTATCAATAAATACTTAGTCAAAATTCCCTCCCAGCGGATACTCCGCAACCGCCTCGTATTCCGACCCGTGCTTTGTCTGGTGGGTGCGGAACAGGGTGAAGTGTTCGACGGTGAAGGCGTCGCCGCTGAACAGGTTATGCGTCGCCATGAATTGCGCGACCTTGGCTTCCTCCGCGCCAAAGCGGAAGCGCGCCAGCGTCACATGCGGCACGTATTTTCGGTTTTCGAACGGCACGGAAAATTTTTCAAGGCAGCGGTCGATTTTTTCCTTCAGCCGCATCAGCGGTTCCGACGGCGCGACGCCGACCCACAAAACCTTGATGTCGCGCCCCGTGGCGAAGCTGCCGGTGCCCTTCAGTTCCAGCGGGAAGGGTTCCATGCGAATGCCCGATAACGCATCATGCGCGTCTTCGGCCAGCTGTTCGCTGATCTCGCCGATAAAGGTGAGCGTCAGGTGGAAATTTTCACGCTCCGTCCATTTCGCGCCGTCGATGCCGCCTTCCAGCAGCGCGAGGCGTTGACGGAGCAGAATAGGCAGTTCGATGCCGGTGAACAGGCGCAACATTTTTACGGACAGGGGTTGGAGATAAGGGCGTGAACGGCATTGATGTCGTTCACCACATCGTCATTCAGTTTCACATCGACCGCCGCGATATTCGATTTCAGCTGTTCCATCGCCGTCGCGCCGATGATGGTGGCGGTCAGGAAGGGCTGGCGGTTGCAGAACGCGATTGCCATCTGCGTGGGCGACAAATTGTATTTTGCCGCGACCGCGTGATAGGCGCGCACGGCTTCGTCCAGTTTCGGGCGTTTGTAGCGCGAGACGCGGGAATCGATATCCCAGCGCGACCCCTTCGGCACCTTGCCATCGAGATATTTTCCGCTGAGCGTGCCCGCACCCAGTGGCGCATAGGCGAGCAACCCGACCTTTTCCTGCATCGCCATTTCGGCGAGGCCCACCTCGAACGAGCGGTTGAGGAAGCTGTAGGGGTTCTGGATCGATGCGACGCGCGGCAGGTTTTTCACCGCATGATGCTTCAGCCATGTCATCACGCCCCACGGCGTTTCGTTCGATAAACCGATATGGCGGATTTTTCCCGCCTTCACCTGCGCGGAAAGCGCCTCCAGCGTCGTTAAAATTTCGTCGCTCTCGCGCCCTGATACGCTGTGTTCGGGATAGCCGAGGATGCCGAAAGAATTCACGCGGCGCTGCGGCCAATGCACCTGATACAGGTCGATATAATCGGTCTGCAGGCGCCTCAAACTGCCGTCAACCGCTTCATCGACGGCGGCCTTGTCCAGTTCCACCTTGCCCTTGCGCACCCAGGGCATGCCCTGCGCGGGACCGGCGATTTTAGTCGCCAAAATCACATCCTTGCGTTTGCCGGATTTTTTGAACCACGCACCGATGATTTCTTCGGTCTTGCCATAGCTTTTTTCGGTCGGCGGCACGGCGTACATTTCGGCGGTGTCGAAAAAATTCACGCCTTGTGATACGGCGTAATCCATCTGCTCCGCCCCCTCCTCCAGCGTGTTTTGCTGTCCCCATGTCATGGTGCCGAGGCAGATGACGCTGACATCGAGACCGGTCAGGCCGAGTTTGCGGTATTCCATTTTTTATTCGCTTTTCGTTTGGGGGGCGGAGGGTTTGTCGAGGAGTTCGGCAATGGCGGGCAGGATACGATCGACGATGACCGCAATGCCTTTTTCGTTCGGATGGATGCCATCGTCAAGGTTCAGCGCGCGGTCGGCGACCACGCCGTCGAGAAAAAACGGATACAGCACGCAATCGTATTTTTCGGCCAGTTCCTTGTACATCTTCACATAGGCTTCATCCACATTGGGGCCCAGATTGCCATAGACGCGCATACCCGCCAGCAGCACGGGGATTTTGCGCGTCTTTAGAATTTCCAGCATCCGGGTCAGGTTCGCGCGCGTGACCGCGGGGTCGATGGCGCGCAGCATGTCGTTGCCGCCCAGTTCCAAAATCACGTAATCGGGATTTTTTTTGAGCGCGTATTCGATGCGCGACAAGCCGCCCGCCGTGGTATCGCCGGAAACGCCCTGCCCCAGCACCTCGACCTCGGCCCCTTCCTGCCTGAGGCGTTCCTGCAGCTTGACGGGGAAAGCCTCGCCGCGCGGCAGGCCATAGCCTGCGGTCAGGCTGTCGCCGAAAACCATCAGTTTTTTAGGCGGCGCGGCAGCAGCGGCAGCGCCGTTCAGCGCAACCGCGAGAGTCATGACAAGGACGAATTTCCGGATGAAAGACCACATGGATAGATTTTAGGCCGCCCAAGCCCGATCTTCCAGTAGCGGCGCAAAATAAATGCGGGCGTTATTTACGGAAGTCATTGAAATCGCCATACTTGTTTCTAGCTTATACAGCCTGAAAGGCGGTGCCGATGACTTCGATCCTGACGCTGGAGCGCGTAAACCTGTCGCTGATGAGCGAGGCCGGGAACGTCCATATCCTGAAAGACATCACGCTTTCCCTGCCGCCGTCGCAGACGGTCAGCATCATGGGGCCGTCCGGTTCGGGCAAAACGACGCTGCTGATGGTGCTGGGCGGGCTTGAACGCCCCACATCCGGCGCGGTAAACGTGGCGGGGCGCGACCTTGGCGGGCTTGACGAAGACGGCCTGGCCGAATTCCGGCGCGACAATATCGGCATCGTGTTCCAGAATTTTCACCTGATCCCCACCATGACCGCGCTGGAAAACGTGGCCGTGCCGCTGGAATTTGCGGGAAATGCGGATGCGTTCAGGCTGGCGGAGGAAGCGTTACGCGCGGTCGGCCTTGGCCACCGGCTGACGCATTATCCGGGCCAGCTGTCGGGCGGGGAACAGCAGCGCGTGGCGGTCGCCCGCGCCTTTGCCCCGAAACCGCGCCTTGTGCTGGCGGATGAACCGACCGGCAACCTGGATGCCGCGACCGGCAAGACGGTCATGGAAATGATGTTCACCATGACCCGCGCGAATAACGCGACGCTGGTGCTGGTGACGCATGACGCAGGCCTTGCCGATAAATGCGACAGAACGCTGCACATCAAGGACGGCCAGATACAGGATGCTGGCACATGAATTACGGCTGGGGCCAGAGCCTGAAATTCGCGCGGCGTGAACTGCGCGCGGGATTGTCCGGTTTTTACGTTTTCCTGCTCTGCCTTGTGCTGGGCGTTGCCGCGATCTGCGTCATCCAGTCATTGTCGCGCACGATGTCGGATAGTTTAATCGCAGACGGCCGCGCGATACTGGGCGGCGATATGGAGGTACGCACGCTGTACCAGCCCGCCACCCCCGCACAGCTGCAATGGATGGAGAAAAACCTTGGCCGCGTATCGACCGTGATGGAAACCCGCGCGATGGCGCGGCGCGGCGACGAAGGAAAATCGGTGCTGGCGGAAATCAAGGCGGTGGATATGCTGTACCCGCTTTACGGCACGCCGAAACTGCTGGACGGCAATGCCGCGCCGCTGCAAACGCCGATACAGGAGTTGCTGAAAAAAACCGGCGACGCCTATGGCGCGCTGGCGGAAAAAGAAATGCTGTCGCGCCTTGATATCAAGGTCGGCGATGTTGTGCTGGTCGGCGGGCTGAAAACAATCATTCGCGGCGTGATCGATACGCTGCCCGATACTGTGGGCGGCGCGCTGTTCACGATTGCGCCGCGCATTGCGGTGACGAACGAAGCCTTTGCCCTGACGGGATTGGGCGGCCCCGGTTCTTCGCTGACATGGCGGCACCGCATCGCAACCACCGGCGGCGGGGAAGAGGCGCATTACGACGCGCTTGAAAAACAGTTGAAGGCCGCGTTCCCGAAAGATGAACTGCGCGTGCGGAATTTTTACCACGCGTCGCCGCGCCTCGAGCGGTATATCGAACGGCTGACATTCTTCCTGACCCTGATCGGACTTACCACGCTGCTGGTGGGCGGCACGGGTATTTCGAATGCGGTGCGCGCCTATCTGGACACCAAACTTGCCAATATCGCGACGCTGAAATGCCTGGGCGCGCCGGGAAAATTTATTTTCCGCGTCTACCTGTTGCAGGTGCTGGCGCTGGCCGCTGTCGGGATTGCGATCGGCGCGCTCATTGGCGCGGTTGCCGCGCGCATCGGCGGCACATTGCTGACGGAACGGCTGTCGTTTTCGGATGTCGGCACGTTTTACCCCGATGCCATCGGCCTGTCGGCGGCGTTCGGATTTCTGGCCACGCTTGCCTTCAGTTTATGGCCCATCGGCCGCGCGGTGAAAGTCACTCCCAATGACTTGTTCCGCGACGCGATTGCGCACAAGGCCGGACGCCCCGCCACAGCGGTCATCATCGGCATCATCCTGTCGTCGCTGGCCCTCGCCGCGCTGGGTGTTTGGAGCGCGCCGAACCACCGTCTGGCGCTATGGTTCGCGGGCGGCACGTTTGGCACGTTCTTTGTGTTTCTCGGCTGTTCATCCGCCGTGAAGGCGGCATTGCGCAGATTGAAACTGCCGTCGCGCCCGGAAGCGCGCATGGCGGTTGCCAACCTGTACCGCCCCGGCAATGTGACGACGGGGGCGGTGCTGTCGCTTGGTCTTGGCCTGACTGTTCTGGTCGTGGTCGCATTGGTTGAATATAACTTCTCGCGCCTGCTGCATGACGATTTGTCGGCGGATGCGCCGTCGTTTTTCTTTGTCGATATACAGCCGGATCAGGTGGCGGGTTTCCGCGCCATGACGCAGAATTTCAAATCCGCAAAAAACCTGCAGGTCACGCCATCCTTGCGTGGGCGCATCGTGGCGGTAAACGGCGTCGATGCGGAAAAGGCATTGGTCGATAAAACCCATGACTGGGTCGTGAATTCCGACCGCGGTTTCACCTATGCCGCAAAACAGCCCGACCACAGCCGCATCACCAAGGGCAAATGGTGGCCGGAGGATTACAAGGGTGAACCGCTGATTTCGATTTCCACCGATGTGGCCGAGGCGTTTGCGATCGGCGTGAACGACAACCTGACCGTCAATATTCTGGGCGACGACATCACGGCGAAGGTCGCCAATGTGCGCGACATCGAATGGGCGAGCTTTACGATGAATTTCGCCGTCACCTTCGCCCCCGGCGCGCTCGATGCCATGCCCGCCTCGGCAATCTCGACCGTCGTGCTGGCGCCCGAAGACGAAGAACCGCTGCAGGCGGCGCTGGCGAAAAAATTCCCCAACGTCACCAGCATCCGCGTGCGCGAGGCGCTGGATACCGCCGGCACGATCATCGCGGCGATTGCGCAGGCGGTGCGGGTATCGGCGGCGGTCACGCTGGCGGCAGGCGCATTGGTATTGGCAGGCGGCATGGCGGCATCGCGCCGCCGGCATGTTTATGACGCGGTGGTGCTGAAGGTGCTGGGCGCAACCCGCGCGCGCATCGCCCGCACCTTCTTGCTGGAATATGGAATTCTGGGCGGGGTGACCGTCTTGATCGCGGCGGTGATCGGCACGGGAGCGGCTTGGGCGGTTTTGACCTTTATCATGCATTTACCTTGGAAATTCAGCCTGTTATCGCTTTTCTACGTGGCGGCGGCCTGCCTTGGCCTGACGCTGGGGGCGGGATTCTTCGGCACCTGGCAGGCCTTGCGCCACAAGCCTGCGCCGTGGCTCAGAAACCAATAAAATATTATTTTAAATCAATGGTTTGTCGCATTGCAATATTATTGCGGTGATCCACGTTATATAATAGAACGTATAAGCCACAGAAGTTCTCTCGAAAGGAATGAACGATGACTTATGACCCCTCTTCTACCCGCCCGGTAACAGCCACCGCCGAACGCGTTGTCGATGCCGGCCTGCAGGCGCATATGCGCGCTGTCTATAACAACATGACCTGGGGCCTTGCCGTCACCGGCGCCACCGCCTTTGGCATCGCGCATTTCGAGCCGCTTTATAACCTTGTCGTGGCGTCGCCGCTGCACCTCGTTTTCGCCTTCGCGCCGCTCGCCTTCCTGTGGTTCGGCCTGTCCTCGGCCAAGCTGCTGCGCATGGACGCCGCCAAGGCCCGCACGATGTTCGTCGTTTTCTGCGTGCTGATGGGCGCGTCGATGGCGACCATTTTCGCGGTTTATACCGGCGCATCGGTCGCCCGCGTGTTCTTCATCACCGCCGCGACCTTCGCGACGATGAGCCTGTTCGGCTACACGACCAAGAAAGACCTGTCGGGCATGGGCCATTTCATGATGATGGGCCTGATCGGCATCGTGATCGCGATGCTGGTCAACATCTTCGTCGGATCCCCGCTGATCGATTTCGTCGTTTCCGGGCTGGGCGTGGTGATCTTCACCTGCCTGACCGCATGGGAAACGCAGAACATCAAGGAAACCTATGCCGTGGCGCATGGCCGCGAAACGAATGACAAGCTGGCCGTCATCGGCGCGCTCAGCCTCTACCTGTGCTTCATCAACCTGTTCCAGTTCCTGATGAACTTTATGGGTCAGCGCGAATAACCTTCGCCATTCTCCGTTCAACAAAGCCCCGCCCCTCAAAAGGCGGGGTTTTTTGTTGTTATCGACTTGTTAATCGTAACAACCTATAATTGTATCCGTAACGGGGGTCGCCGCATGGGTTGCAATATCACGGATTTTAATATCATCGGGCAATCATCTGCCTTGCTGGACGCGCTGGCGCGCGGCGACAGGGCCGCGAAAAGCGGCGCGCGCGTGCTGGTGACCGGTGAAACCGGCACGGGCAAGGAAATGCTGGCGCGGCGCATCCATGCGGGCGGCGCGCGGGCGGCAAAGCCTTTCGTCGCGCTGAACGGCGCCAGCCTGTCGCCGGAGCTGATGGAAAGCGAGCTGTTCGGCCATGTGAAGGGGGCGTTCACCACGGCGCTGCGCGACCATGGCGGGCTGGTGGCGCAGGCGGACGGCGGCACGCTGTTCCTGGACGAAATCGCCGAAATCGCGCCCGCGCTGCAGGCCAAGCTGCTGCGCTTCATCGAAACGGGGGAATACCGCCGCGTGGGTGACGCGATGCTGCGCCGCGCCGATGTGCGCCTGATATCGGCGACGCATCGCGACCTGCGCGGGCATGATTTCCGCGACGATCTTTATTACCGCCTTGCCGTAGTGACGATTGCCATGCCGCCGCTGCGGCTGCGCACGGATGATATTCCGCTTCTGGCCGAATATTTCCTGAACCGCATCGCGCAGCATGAGAAACGCAACCCCATGCGGCCCGACGACGCGGCGCTGGCCGCATTGCAACGGTACAGCTGGCCGGGCAATATCCGCGAGCTGCACAATATGCTTTATCACGCGGTTGTCATGAACGACGGCGTGGTGCTGACAGCCCAAATGCTGGCGCTGCCGGCACCCGTTGATTCCATGTCGCTGATGCGCGACGCGGCAAAGCCGCAGCCGCTCTGGGTGGTGGAGCAGGCCGCGATCGATGCCGCCATCCGTTATTGCGGCGGCAATATCCCGCATGCGGCGCGGCTACTGGAAGTCAGCCCCTCGACCCTCTACCGCCGTCCGAAAACCCGCGCGCAGGCATGAGGCCTAAAAAACCCCTGTTCCCAAAGGCTTGACGGATTGGCGGCACGGCGGCGGCGCGGCAACCAGATTCTCCTTGAATTGCGGGGCGCGCGGATTTATGGTTTGCCCTGACTTGCCGGAGTCTTCCCTTCCGGTTTTAAAAAACGGGGGGCTGTAGCTCAGCTGGGAGAGCGCCTGCATGGCATGCAGGAGGTCGTCGGTTCGATCCCGATCAGCTCCACCAAATACTCTTAGCCAAAGAACCGACTAAATTTTAAAATGCATGCAAAGCATGCGCGGTTCGATCCCGATCAGATCCACCATCCTCACCAAAAAATCAGTATTGAAGTCACGCGACTTTCGGCGGTGCCTGGTTCGTATTCGCGGGCGCGGGTTTTGTGTCGGGCGTGCGGGTGTAGGTCACTTTGCCGTCTGCCACTTTTGCGAAGACGTTGTGCTGCGGGGCGAGCGTGGAATGGTGGGCGACGCTGATGACGATGCCGTGTTTCATGCGTTCCAGCAGGCGCGGGTAAAGTTCGGTTTCGGATTTCGCATCCAGCGCGGCGGTGATTTCATCGACGATCAGCACCTTGGTCTCTGCCGCGTGCAGGAAGATGCCCGCAAAGCCGACCTTGTTTTTCTGCCCGCCAGACAGGGTATTTTTCCAGTATTCGCCGCGCTTGGTCACGTCGTCCATCGCATCGACGAAATCGCCAAGCCCCGCATCGGTCAGAGCCTGAACCACCTGTTCGCGCGTGAATTTATCGGGATTGTCCGGCGCGCAGACGATGCCGCGCAGGTTGCGGTCGGGAAAATATTCTTCCTGCGGCACAAAGCGTATTTCCGGCGGCACGGTAATCTCGCCGCTGCCGCCCAGCAGCCAGGCATTGCGCATAGCGGCAAGCGCCGCCGATTTGCCACAGCCGGCGGGCCCCGCGATCATCACGCGGTCGCCGGGCTGCATGGTGAAGCTGCCGTAATCGACCAGCGGCGCGCCATCGGGCCCGTGCAGGACAAGATTCGTAAACACAACATCCGCCGAACCCGCATCCTGATGCAAGGTAACGCCGGGCGGGTTCACGCGCGCGGCGGGCGCAGGGGCGGGCGCTGCCGCTTTTTTCCTGAACAGTTTTGACAGGAAATTTTTCACAGATAACTTCTTCACGGGCGCGGCCCTGCGGGTGGCTTTTGTGGCGCGACGACGGACGCGGGCGCGGGTTTTGGCGCATCAACCTTTTTCGTGATGTCGAGCTTGTTTTCTTCCAGATCCTTGTGAAAATCCATCAGCTGGCTGACATTCGCCGACCATGTGGCGATCTGGGTGTAGCCTTGCGGAAACCAGCTGATCGCCTGATAGAAGTTGCCATACACCTGCCGCGCCAATTCAAGCCCGCCGAGCGTCGCCGTGCCTGCGAAAAATTTCGGCGCGGACAGCGCGATCGGCACGATCGACGCGCTGCTCCAGTTCAGCGAGCCCACAAGGCCTGTGCGCCAGTTGAGCTTGTAGAATTCGCGGCGTTTCGCATCGAGGTTGTTGAATTCGTCGGTCAGGGTTTCTTTTTCGACAGGTTCCAGCCCCGCAAGCGCGATCGGTTTTGCGTTATCGCGCACGCGGACCAGCGCATGGCGGAATTTCGCCTCGTGGTCCATCAGCCCGCGCCAGATCTTGCGCATCGACCCGCCCGCCCAATGGCTGGCCGCATGGGCGCCCGCCGCGCAGACCAGCGCCGCGCCCACCATGATCGGCGCGATATGCCAGAGCATAACCGAGAATGTCACGACGCCCACGACGGAGCGGAACAGGCCGAGCGACAGCGACAAAGTGCTGCTGGTGACGTTGTTTACTGTTTCGGCGATCCGCTGGTCGGGGTTCTGGGCGTATTTTTTGTTATGCTGCAGGCGCAGATAGGATTTATCGCCAAGCCATGCTTCGCTGAACTGCTTGGTCAGCCAGCCGCGCCAGTTCTGGCCGAGGTTGGATGTCATGTATTCGCGGCCATTACCCGCCAGCGCCGATGTGCCGATGCCCAGCAGCGTCGCCACGCCCGAAAGGCCGAACACCAGCGCGTCTTTGGCCACCAGCGCGTTCAGCGCCGCCTGAAAGCCGAGGCCGACACCGGCGGTGAGCGCGATTTCAGCGACGGTCAGCGCAAGGATGCCCGCCAGCTGCCAGCGCGCTTTTGATTTCTGGTCGGACACCCAATAGGGTTTCAGGAATTTGATCTGGTCGATGACGCGGTGCTGCGGCGTCGCATCGGCGGCGGCCTCTGTCTTGCTTGCGCTGGCGGTCGTCGCTTTGGTCATCCGAAACCTTGTTGGCCGCATGAATGAGGTTATGTCAAAAAAATAACCGGCATGTGTGTTTGGAGAAGTTAGACTAGCAACTGGGGCTGTAATTGCAATATACCTTCATGCTGCATCGTCAGGAGTGAAACATGGATCTTCCGCACTGCACCATTGATGAAAAGCCGGTTGCCGCGATATGGACGCCGAAACGCGTCGCAGTTGCAGCGCGCAGCATCGTCACGGCGGGCGAGGTTCATTTTGCGTGCTGCGGATTGGCGGCGGATGCGGCTTTCGATGCCAAAGCGCAAGTCGCGGCGGCGCTTGAATCCGGCAGTTCGTATAGCAGGAAAATCGAAGCGGTGCTGGCGGCGATCGAGGACCCGCTGACAGTTGCGCTGAATGCCGCGCCGCCCGAAACAGTGAAAAAGCATCTGGCGAAAAACGCGCTGGAAATCGTGCTGTTCGGCATCAATCACGGCGAAATGACGCTGACGCATATCGCGTTCAAAACGAAAAAGCGCGGCAAGGACATGATTTTGCAGCCGCAGCGCAAGAATTACCCGAACGCAGGCACGAACATGATGAGCGTCGAGATTGTAACGGCCGGCGCGGGCGATATCGACACAGTGTTACGCAAGGAAATCACGGGGCAGCAGGCGCTGGTTTACCCGGAACAGTCTTTGCAAAAATTCCTGCAGCTGGCGCAGGTCTATCCGGCCTGTATTGCCAAGCTGACGGCGGAAGGGCTGACGCGGCAGGACATCGAATCCGCCTGATTACGCAGCCACAGCTGTACTGCAATTAGGCGGCAACAGCCGTATTGTAATTAGGCGGCAACAGCCGTATTGTAATTAGGCGGCAACAGCCGTATTGTAATTAGGCGGCAACAGCCGCCGTGCGCTCCAGATAATCTTTCTGTTCCTTGTCCATCCAGTCGGCAATCACATCCGCCGCATGGCCCAGATGCGCCATCACGGCCGCCGCCATTTCGATGCCGGGGGGCGCGCCCTGCGCGACGAATATTCTTGCGTAGCCGAGGCCGCGGAAGGGTTCGGCCTCTTCCTCGCTGCGCACGCTGAGGAAACGCGACAGTTCCAGCGCCTGCGCGCGCGGCAGCCCCGCATAGACGCGCGACACGCCAAGATCGGGCGACGCGATGACCATGGTTTTGTATTTGTCGACCTGGATCGAATCCCAGAAACGCAGATCGGCCTTGTCGCCATAAACGACGGGGAAGCCGTTTTGCAGCGCTTCGGTGAATTTGTTGTATTCGCGTTCCACAACCAGATACGGCGTGCCCTGACTGCCGAGCGCGGAGGCGACGGTTTGCGTTACGTCGTTCATGCCGATCACGATAACGGCGTTCGGGCGCTCGGCGATATTGCCCGCGATGGCATCCGCCTCGGCCGTGGCGTTCGCGCGGCAGAGCGTGCGGGAAAACCGCTTGCCCAGCCCGAACACGGCGGACGACACCGCCATGCTGATGGCGACCGCAGCAACAGCGGAATCCTTCAGCGCCGGATCGATCATGCCCTGCAAGCCGGGCTGCGCCAGAATGACGAACACGAATTCACTGCCCTGAAACAGCAGCAGCGCCTGCTGGACCGCCGCCACACGGCCTTCGCGCGCGACCATGAACAGGGCAAATACGGTTGCGGATTTGACGATCACGAGCGCCAGCGTGATCCAAAGCGTCATCCCCCAGGCGGATACCAGCGCGGGCACGTTGACCGACATGCCCACAGTCACGAAGAAAAACCCCAGCAGCAGATTGCGAAACGGCTTGGTTTCGGTCTGGATGATGGCGCGGAAGGGTGATTCCGAAATAATCATGCCGGCCAGAAACGCGCCCAGCGTCAGCGATAATCCGAAGGCCTGCGTCGCCATGCCCGTCGCCAGCACGATCAGCAGCGCGATCATCGTGAAGGCGTCGCTGTTGTTAAACCGCGCGAAAAAGCCGAAGCCCGGGCTCAGCAGGTATTTGCCCACCAGCGTCGCAACCGTGACGCAGACCATGCATTTCAGCGCCGCCGCCATAAACAGCGCGCCCACGGAAACGCCCGGTTCGCCCATGCCGCTCGCCAGAATCAGCACGAAGATGGCGCATATATCCTGAAAAATCAGCACGGCCATCGTGCGGCGGGCAAGCGGCAGGCCCGACATTTTGCGCTCGGCCAGCACCTGCGACACCACGGCGGTCGATGACAGCGCGAAAGTGATCGCCAGCAAAATATCGACCTGCGCCGGCAGGTCGAAGAAATATTCCAGCCCCGCGTAAAAGCCGAGCGCCGACAGCGCGACCTGCCCCGGCCCCAGCACAAAAATTCCCTTGCGCTCCGACCAGACATGCTTGACCGAAAAATGCATGCCGATGTCGAACATCAGGAACACGACGCCCATTTCCGCCAGCAGGTGGATCATCTCACCCTGCGGGACGATGTCGAAGCCATACTGGCCGAAGGCGACGCCCGCCAGCAAAAATCCCACGATCGGGCTGACGCCGATCACCGGCAGGAACAGCACGCTGGCGATGCCCGCAGACAACAGGACGGAAACGGCAAACAGGGGTTCGGTTGACATGGGAAATCCGCATGAGGATGGTTAAGCCTATGCGGAAAATTATAATGGGCAAAGGGATGCGTTGCACCCCTTTTGTGCCGTTATATTAGTCGAGCGCGGCGCCGTTCGCCTTGCGGATGATCTCGCGGTCGATGGGGTCGTTTTTTGCCTGCGTCAGAACGGCGCCCGGGATCTTGATGGCTTCGAAATTTTTGTACTTGTCGGGGATGCCCGCTTTTTCGGGAATGCCTGCCGCCGTCATTTTGCGCAGGTAGCGCACCATTTTTTCGACCACAACCCATTTATTCTCGCCGTGTTCGGCGGTCAGGCCGTAATGCGCCGCGACCTGGATGCCGCCCTTGGCCTTGCCGACCTGCGGCACGTTGTTCTGTTTGTGGAGCTGTTCGATATAGATGGTTCTGTCGGCGGTCATCGCGATATTCCCTGTTCGGTGATTACCACCACTTTATACCCGAAAGACGGCGCTTTAGCCAGACAGACATTTCCGGGTTAAAAAGCGGGGCTTTTATACGTTCGGCTTGTGCTAATCCCCGGGCTCGGCTATTTTCAGCCTCCATTCCAGCAAAGAGACGACGCAAATGCCTGCAAAAAAAGCCCCCGCCCTGAACCGCAAACCCGGCCTTTATATCGCCCCCGCCGGCAAGAAAGGCCGCGGGCTGTACTGCCGCAACGCGATTAAAAAGGGCGAGATACTGGAAGTGACCCCTGCCCTGATCCTGAACGACAAGGACACGGTGAGCGCGGAACCCACGATCATCAACGATTATACTTTCGTCATCGGCGACCTGAAAAAAACGACCCTTGCGCGCGCGAACATCAAGAAGGCGAATGACGCCAGCGCGATCGTCATGGGTATCCTCGCCTATTGCAACCACGACGAAAAACCCAACGCCGAAATCATCTGGGACGAGCAGGGCACGACGCTGTATTACATGCTGCGCGCGACCGCAAATATCAGGAAGAACACAGAAATCTGCACCAGCTATGGCGAAGGCTGGTTCGAGGACCGCAAGTAATCAGATAAACCGGTCGAACAGCCGTTCCACGTTGATATTGAGGTCGTCCTCGCTATCACGATCAAACGGATTTTCAAGATGCGTTTGGATGTTATCGAGGCTGGCCAGCACGACCGCGGTCAGGACAGGTGTCACATAAACCATGCTGGGCGAAAATTCCTTGGCCAGAAACGCGAAATACGGGCCATAGACGACCGGCAGCACGACGATGAAGATATTGCGGAACGCGTTCAGCGTACGCGGCGTGCGGTATTGATAGATATGCTTGATCTTCTCGAACGACACCATCGCCTTGCTGAGATACTGGTTGCAGCGGGATACTTCGCTGGCATTCAGTCCCTTCTCGCGCAGGTCGGTGCGGATAAAGCGCGAAATATCGGAAAAGGCGGCATAGACCGACTTTTCGTTCTCGCGCATCGCCGATACGGGCGAAGTGAACAGCACGCGGCTCGATTCAAAAAATTTCATCAGCAAGGCTTTGCATTGCGTGATGTCGGCCTCGTCAGGGTTACTCTGCCAGTCGCGAACGGCAAGATAGAGCGCCTTCACATGCGCCTTGATATCGGCGTAATGATCCAGCGCAGCTTCGCGACGTTTATAGGCGGCATCTATAGAAAACACGATCGGAAAAACGACGGCGGTCAGCACCAGCGTCAGTGGAAATTCAGCCGTAATGCCGTGCTGGATGCTGAGATAGGTCGCAAGGACGGCAAGCGCGGATAACCACACGCTTTTTAAATTCACGATCAGGAAAATGCCGCCAAGACCGCCCATCATTTTTTCTCCGAGAAATAGCCCATGAAATCCTTGACCATCAGCGTTCGCTGCATGTCGACATAGCTGTTTTGCAGGTGGAAGGCGAGCGCGCGGGGCTTGTCGTCCTCGACCTCCAGCAGCAGGGCGCAGCAGCCGTCGTCGCGCGCGATTTTTTCGAGCGCCTTGAGCGTCTGGGAGCCGAGCCCGCCGGCGCGGTGTTCGGGCTTGATATACAAATCGTCAAGGAAGGCGGTGCTGCCGCCGAATTCGACGCTGTAGCTGAAACACAGCACGCAATAACCGCAGGTCACGCCGTTATCGACGATCAGCCATGACGTGACATAGGGGGAGTAGTCGAGCGTGCGCACCAGCGCCGCCTCGCCCGCCGGCGACAGCGCGCGGCCGTCTTCCGCGTGGAAGGCGCGGCCCATGTCGAGGATTTCTTTCGCGTCGGCGGCGGTTGTCTGTTTCAGTTCCATCTATTGTTCCTCTACGATCTTTCCGTCCTTCATGACGATATTGCGGTCGGTTTTGGTGGCAAATTCGGTGTCATGCGTCACGGCGACCACCGCCACCCCTGTTTCATGCGCCAGTTTCCTGAAAATATCAATCACGGCGGCGGTATTTTTGCTGTCGAGGTTGCCGGTCGGCTCGTCCGCCAGTATCACCATCGGCGCGTTCGCAAGCGCGCGGGCGATCGCGACGCGCTGCCGCTCCCCGCCCGACATTTGCCCCGGTTTCTTGCGGGTTTTCCCCTCCAGCCCCAGCGATACCAGCAGCTTTTCGGCGCGCGTCCGCATATCCGCATCCGATAGTTTTCCCAGCCGGCGCATGGGCAGCATGACGTTATCGAGCGCGGAAAATTCCTGCAGCAGGAAGTGGAACTGGAAGACAAAGCCGATTTTTTCCAGCCGCGTTTCCTGCCGCACCTTCTCGGTCGCCGTCGAGACATCGATGCCCGCGATATTGATGCGGCCGGATGTCGGCTGATCCAGCAGCCCCATCAGGTATAGCAGCGACGACTTCCCCGATCCCGACGTGCCGCGTATGCCCAGAAACTCGCCCGCCTTCACCGTCAGGCTGGCATCGCTGACCAGGGTCACGGGGATTTCCTCGCTTTGCAGCACGCGGGTAACGCCGGTAAGCGTGATGACGTTATTCATCCGCTCGCCCCCCGGATAATATCGACGGGGTTCAGGCGCGCGGCGCGGCGGGCGGGAATCCATGCCGCGAAGGCGGCGGACAACAGCCCCATGATGCCGCCCGCCGCGTAGAGCCCGATAGACCGGAACATGGGCAAACCATCCATGCGCCCCGGCACC
>JADYYV010000047.1 GCA_020853455.1 Alphaproteobacteria bacterium
ACGCTGATCGAAAAAACGCTGCGCACCAGTTACTTCCAGACCGACGAACAGGGGCAGCCGAAAAACCTGCTGGCGATGAAGCTGGACAGTAAGAACATTGTCGAACTGCCGCTGCCGCGCCCGCATGTGGAAATCTACGTCTATTCCACGCGCGTCGAGGCGATCCATCTGCGCGGCGGCGATATCGCCCGCGGCGGAATCCGCTGGTCTGACCGCCACGAAGATTTCCGCACCGAAGTCCTGAGCCTGATGAAGGCGCAGCAGGTGAAGAACACCGTCATCGTGCCGGTCGGCGCGAAGGGCGGTTTCGTGGTGAAGCAGCCGCCCAAAACCGGCGGCCGCGACGCGTATCTGCAGGAAGGCGTCGATTGCTACAAGATTTTCGTGCAGGCGCTGCTGGACCTGACCGACAACAACGTGAAGGGCAAGATCGTGCGCCCGAAAGACGTTGTGTGCCATGACGGCCCCGACCCCTATCTGGTCGTGGCGGCGGACAAGGGCACGGCCACATTCTCCAACCATGCGAACGGATTGTCGGTCAAGGCCGGCTTCTGGCTCGGCGACGCGTTCGCATCGGGCGGCGCGACCGGTTACGACCATAAAGGCATCGCCATCACGGCGCGCGGCGGCTGGGAATGCGTGAAGCGCCACTTCCGCGAAATGGGCACCGACATCCAGAAACAGCCCTTCACCACCGTCGGCGTGGGCGACATGGCGGGCGACGTGTTCGGCAACGGGGTTTTGCTGTCGAAACAGATGAAGCTGCTGGCGGCGTTCAACCATGTGCATATCTTCTGCGATCCGAACCCCGATCCGGCATCCAGCTTTGCGGAACGCCAGCGCATGTTCGACAACCGCCTCGGCTGGGACGGGTACAACAAGGATAAAATCTCGGCGGGCGGCGGCGTGTTCGACCGTTCGGCGAAAACGATCAAGCTCACGGCCGCGATCAAGAAAGCCTTCGAGATTTCCGAAGACAGCGTGACGCCGGACGAGCTGATCCGCGCCATCCTTAAATCGCAGGTCGACCTGATCTGGCTGGGCGGCATCGGCACGTTCATCAAATCGGCCGCGCAAAGCAATGCGGATGCGGATGATAAAACCAACGATAACCTGCGCGTGGACGCAAAAGATGTGCGCGCGAAAGTGATCGGCGAAGGGGCGAACCTCGGCACCACGCAGCTGGCGCGGGTCGAATATGCCCGCAATGGCGGCCGCATCAACACCGACTTCATCGACAATTCGGGCGGCGTCGATTGCTCCGACCATGAAGTGAACATCAAGATCCTGCTCTCCGACGTCGTCGGGCGCGGCAAGCTGACGATGGAGGCGCGCAATAAACTGATGGCCGACATGACGGACGAAGTGTCGGAACTGGTGCTGCGCGACAATTACCAGCAGTCGCAATCGCTGTCGCTGCAGCAGAAAATCGCGCGCGACCAGCTGGGGATGCATATCGACCTGATCCGCCATCTGGAAAAATCCGGCCTTATCAAGCGCAGCCTTGAAGGCCTGCCGGATGACGAGGCGCTGGGACGGCTGACCAAGGAACGCGGCGGCCTGACCCGCCCCGAACTTTGCATCCTCACCTCATGGGCGAAGATCGATATCTATAACGAACTTTTGAAAACCGACGTGCCGGACGACGCGCGGATGGAAGGCCTGCTGTTCGACTACTTCCCCAAAGCGCTGCACAAATACAAGGACGAGATCAAGGCGCACCGCCTGCGCCGCGAAATCATCGCAACGCAGCTGGTCAACATGATCGTCAACCGCATGGGCCCCGTTTTCGTCATGTCGCGCATGCAGAAAACCGGCGCGCAACTGGGCGAGGTCGTGAAGGCCTTCATGATCGTCATGGAATCCTACGCCCTGCCGCAGATGTGGGCGGCGATCGAGGCGCTGGATAACAAGGTGCCGGCTGGCGTGCAGCTGGACGCGCTGAACGAAGTGTTCGTCGTGGCAAAACGCACCGTCACCTGGTACCTGCGCTTCGGCGGCGGCGACCTGAACGTGACGAAGGAGATCGAGGCGTTCCAGCCGGGCGTGGAAATGCTGAAAAAATCGGTCGCGAAAATCGTGCCCGAAGGCTTGCGCGCATCGGTGCAGGAAGACGAAAAGCATTTCGCCGACAGCGGCATGACCGCCGCGCTGGCATCGGACATCGCGGTTGCGAAGCTGCTGTCGTCGGCGACCGACATTACCTCGATCGCGCGCAGATCGGGCGCCGATATCAAGGCGATTGCGGAGATGTATTTCGTGGTGGGCGACCGCCTCGGCCTCGTCTGGCTGCGCCGCAAGGTGGCGGAGCTGGTGCCGCAAACCTCGTGGCAGGCGCGCATCATGGGCGGCTTGACGGATGATTTCTATATCCACCAGGCGGCGCTGACGATGGCGTTCGCGGGCTCGGTCAAGAAAAACGCGAAGCCGGACCGCGCGATGGTCGATAAATGGTTCGCCGACAACAGCGTGCGCACGAACAAGATCAACGCGCTGGTGGGCGAACTCCGCACCCAGCCGCAGGTCGATCTCGATATGCTCGTGCTGGTCAGCCAGCGCATCGGCCAACTGGTGCATCAGGCGAAGTAGTCGTTTGCCAAAACGGAAGTACCCTCACCCTAACCCTCTCCCTCTGGGAGAGGGTTAGGGTGAGGGTACTTGACTTTCGTCGGGCGGTACGACCGTGTCGAAATCGACCCAGCGTTCATCGACGAACAGCTCCAGCGGCTGGAATCTGGATTTATAGGCCATTTTTTGCGACCCGCGCACCCATAACCCAAGATAGATATACGGCTTGCCCGCATTCGCCGTGTATTCGCAGAGCTTCAAAACCAGCCATGTGCCAAGGCTGCGTTTTTCGTCGGCGGTGCTGAAATAACTGTAAACGGCGGATGCGCCGTCGGGCAATTCGTCGAACTGCATCACGCCGACGACCTCGTCGCCGCGGCGAGCGACCAGGAATTTGGTGTCCATCGGGCTGTCGTCCATCATCTGCTGGAACGCGCCATAGGACATTTCGGTCATGCCGCCATCGGGATGGCGCGTGTGCAGGTAGGTCGAGAATAATTCGTACAGCGCAAAGGTCGCCTTTGATTCTTCGATCGTGAAATGCAGGTCGGCATATTTTTTCAGGATGCGGCGGAACCCGCCATCGGGCGCGAAATCGCGCAGCCGGATGCGCGCGGCGATGCAGGCGCGGCAGGCGGGGCATTTCTGGCGG
>JADYYV010000048.1 GCA_020853455.1 Alphaproteobacteria bacterium
CGTCTTCGCGCTCCTGGCTGGGTTTTCTGCTTCCGCCGCGTCTGCCGCACCGGCGACCTGCAAGCAGCTGCCGTCTTGGAAGCAGCTCAAGGAAGCGCTGACCAATGCCCGCAGCGGCGCCAACGGCGGCCTCAACCTCGACATGTGGGCGACGGTCGTGGATCGCGCGGGTATCGTCTGCGCGGTTGCGTATTCGGGCGACGCTGTCGATGCGCAATGGCCGGGCAGCCGCGTGATTTCGGCGCAGAAGGCGAACACCGCGAACGCGTTCAGCCTGAAGGGTTTGGCGCTTTCGACCGCGAACCTGTATTCGGCGACGCAGCCGGGCGGTTCGCTGTTCGGGTTGCAGGAAAGCAACCCCGTCAACGTGAAGGCGGCCTATGCCGGCGACACCGCCGATTACGGCACGGCGGGCGACGCGCTGAAGGGCGAAAAAATCGGCGGCGTGAACGTGTTCGGCGGCGGCCTTGCGCTGTATAACGACAAGGGCGAGATCGTGGGCGGCCTTGGCGTTTCCGGCGACACCTCCTGCGCCGACCACAACATCGCCTGGCGCGCGCGCAACGCGCTGAAGCTGGATTTCGTGCCGGCCGGCGTGTCGAAAGACAAAAACGACAACATTATCTATGACATCAAGTCAGGCCACAGCGCCGGCGGCTTCGGCCACCCCGCCTGCGGCGGCAAGGAAGCGGAAATCGCCAAAACCCTGCCCGCATCGTCGAAAGCGGCGGCGCCTGCGAAAGCGGAGTAAGGTTTTATCGCTTTAATAAAAAAGGCTCTCCGAAAGGGGAGCCTTTTTTGTTCCTGCGCGTCATCCCCGCGAAAGCGGGGATCCCAGCGGCCTTATGCACCCTTTCAATCCACGGGATCCCCGCTTTCGCGGGGATGACGGTTGGGGATTATAATCCCGAACGCGGGGCGGCGCGTGCCGCAGCGCGGCGGCGGCTGATGGCTTCTTCGATCACATCGACGGCGGCGTTGAACAGGTCGGCCAGCGTGACGGGCTGGGGGCGGCGGCGTTTTACGCCTTCCTCGCGCATGTCTTCCATCGCATCCAGTTTCTTGCGGGCGAGACGCAGGGCTTTTTCATTTAACGGGTGGTGTTTCTTTTCCGTTTCCTCGCGGATGCGGTCGAGGATTTCGCCGCGCTTTTTCAGGCCGGTGAATTTCAGTTCCGGTTCATGCTCCAGCGCGGTCTTGAACAGCAGCCACTGGTCGTCGCGGTTTTTCACTTTCGTCAGGGCAAGCTCGGCGAAGCTGACGACCTGGTAATCCTGCAGCAGCGTGTCGCGGATCTGGCGCATGAAGGCGGTATCGGGCTGTTCGAACAATATCGGCAGGGATGCCGCGAATTCGGCGATGTGCTGCGTATCGATCAGCGTCGCGAGATTGGTGTAAAGCGCCATGCGCAGCTGCATGGCGGCGATGTCCTGCGCGGTTTCGGCGGCATGGTCCTGCGCCGCCAGTTGCGCGATTTTGCGCGGGTTCCGGTATCCGCGCATCTGCGCGTCATCGGCCTGATCGGCCGCCAGCGCGTCGCCGACCCAGTCCATCAGGCTGTCGACGTAATAATGGCGGTCGCTTTGCAGCGCGGTGATCTGGTCTTGCGCGTCCTGCCATTCCTGCCGCTTGCGCTGGCGGGCGGCGTGGGGCGTTTCGATATTTTCATCGGGCTTTTTCGACAGCCAGCCGGGCTTCCACCATTTCCTGCCGGGCGAGGGCGGTTCGGGTTCGGGCGCGACGACGGGGGCGGGGATCAATCCGTCCGGCAGGTCGGGCATTGTCACAGGGTCGGACAGGTATTTGGGAAGCAGAGGGCGGGGGCGCAGCAGTTTGCTGTCCGCGCCAAAGGCTTCGCGCGCGCGGTCGGCCAGTCCGTCGGTTGCCAGCACGATGCCGCCGGCATCGCCCAGAATTTCGGCCATATATATCGCGTCCCATTCCATGCCCTGTCCGACGAACAGGCCAAGGCGGTGATGGGCGATCAGCAAAAGAGATTCATGCTGATGAAGCCAGTTGCGCTGCTGCGCGGCGCGTTCGTCCAGCGCCGCCATATAACGCGCAAGGCTGTCACGAATATCGTGCAGCGCGGCGGCGTCTTGCGGCAAAGGGGCGGCGTTGGTCATCTGTCGTCCGGCGGTTGATCGGGACGGCAGATTAGCAGTCTGCGCCTGATTATGCAAATGTTGTGATGCGGCTGATATTATTTAGGTTTTCTCAAGTACGACACCAGAAAGCCCAGCGCGATGGCAATCAGCGTGACCGTGGCATTCAGGGCGAGGGGCGACATCAGTTCTGCTCGCCCGTGTCCTTGCGGAAGGCGACGGGCATGGCGGGGTTGATCAGGTCGGCGCGGCGGTCGGGATGGTCGAATTTCACATTCTTGCGGCGGCGGTCGGGGCCGGTATAGGTCTGCGACAGCACAAACGAACGCGGATGCTCCACGATATGCTCGATCTTCTGCGACAGCGCGCGGGCAGTGAAGGGCTTCACAAGATAATCGGAAACGCCCGCGTCGCGCGCCTTGATGACGCGGTTCTGGTGGCCCGACCCCGCCATCATCAGGATCGGCACGAAGGGGTTGGGCGAGGATGAATCCATGCGCAGCCGCCGCGCAAAGGTCAGCCCGCGATCCGGGTTCTGCAGCCAGTCGACGATCACAAGATCGTGGTTGTCGGACGCGAAGCGCGCATAGGCGTCATCGACGTTATAGGCGGAATGGATGTATTTTTCCGGCACCGTGAAGAACGTCAGCACGCCGCGCACCAGTTCAAACAGCGGCGGCGAGGTTTCCACCACCAGCACCTTGACGTCTTTGAAATCATACGTCATGGGTTACGCCTTTGTCTCGATGACTTCCTTTACCTTGGTCGCGAGCTGCTTGAGGGTAAAGGGTTTGGGCAGGAAATAGACGTCGGCGCCAAGATGCTCCTTGAAGCGGTCTTCGGCATAGCCGGAAATAAAGATGATCTTGATCTGCGGATATTTTTCCTTCACCTGTTTGGCCAGCGTCGTGCCGTCCATTTCGGGCATCATCACGTCGGTCACCAGGATTTCGGGCGTGAATTTTTTCTCCTCGAGGATCTTCAGCGCCGCGACGCCGCCCGACGCGTCCATCACCTGATAGCCTTTGTTCGACAGCGCGCGGGCGGAGAAGGTGCGCACGGCGTCTTCGTCCTCCACCAGCAAAATTTTCGCCGAACCCGTCAGGTCGCTGGTGACGGCTTTTTCCTCGACCGTTTCGGCCTTTTTGGCGCCGGCCGCTTCCGAGAAGCGGGGCAGGTAGATGATAAACGTCGTGCCCTGCGCCAGCACCGATTTGACCGAGATATAGCCGCCCGTCTGGTGGACGATGCCATGCACGGTCGCAAGGCCGAGGCCGGTGCCCGCGCCGACTTCCTTGGTCGAAAAGAACGGCTCGAAAATGCGGCCCATGATGTCGGGGTTGATGCCGGTGCCGGTATCCTCCACCTCGATCATCGCCCAGTCGCCGGGGGGCAGGGTTTCGTCATTCGCCAGCTTGATGCCGGTTTTGTTGGTGATGTTGGATGTGCGGATCAGCAGCTTGCCGCCATTCGCCATCGCGTCGCGCGCGTTCACGACGAGGTTGATGAGAACCTGTTCCATCTGCCCCTGGTCGGCTTTGATAAGGCTGATATCGGTCGAATGGCTGAGCCGCAGCTCGATATTCGCGCCGATGAGGCGGCGGAGGAGGTGCGAGAGTTCCGACAATACTTCGGCAAGGTCCAGCACGCGCGGCTGCATGGTCTGCTGGCGGGAGAAGGCGAGCAGCTGGCGCACGAGGTTCGCGGCGCGGTTGGCGTTCTGCTTGATCTGCATGATGTCGGCGAAGCTGGGATCGCCCGGCTTGTGGCGCAGCAGCAGCAGGTCGCAGAAGCCGATCATGGCGGTCAAAAGGTTGTTGAAATCGTGCGCGATGCCGCCGGCCAGCTGGCCGACCGCCTGCATCTTCTGGCTTTGCGTGAACTGCTTTTCCAGCTTCTTCTGCTCCGTCAGGTCGATGAAGTGCAGGACGAAGTTCTCGCCGCCCTTGAACTTGCGGGCATAAATCTGCACCACGATCTCGATGGAGCCCTTCACCGGCACCTCGATGAACGGCTCCGACGCCTCGCCGCGGGCCAGCTGGCGCAGCCAGTCCTCCGCGCGGTGCTGCATGTCCTTGTTGATGAAATGCAGCAGCGGCTTGCCGTTCAGCGCGTTCACGGGCAGGCGCAGCATGGCGGCCAGCGTCGCGTTCGCGTCGCTGATGACGCCGGTCGCGGTCAGCATGCAGATGCCGACGGGCGCTTCCTCGAACAGCCGCTCGAAGCGGTCTTCGGATTCTTTCAGCGCCTGCTGCATTTTCTGTTCGGTCGTCAGGTCGTAGACGACGGAGCGTGAGAGGATTTTGCCTTCCTCGTCGCGCGTGATGGAATGGGTGATTGCGGCCTTGAAAATGCGGCCGCCCGCGCCCTTCATCAGCGTCTCGCCGTGCTGGTGATAGCCGCCGTCCTCGAAGCAGTCGTACGGCTTGCCCTTTTGCGCCGGGTTGACGAGGAAATCGTGCAGCCGCGTCTTGCCGATGATGGTGCGCGCATCCGCGCCCAGCAGGCGCAGCAGCGTGTCGTTGGCGAATTGCAGCCGCCCTTCGCCGTCGACGGAGAAGAAGCCCACGGGCGCGTTATCGGTGAAGTCGCGCAGCTTTTCGCGTTCCTCCCGTATCGCCGCTTCCATCTGGTAGCGGTGGGTGATGTCGTCGAAGCGCCAGTGGATATAGCCGGGCCAGCCGATGATGAACTGGCAGGTGACCTGGAACCAGGCCAGCTTGCCGCGCACCTTCGTCTGGATTTCGGTGGAGGCGGTGCCGGCGGGGGATGCCTTGTTCTGCAGCTCCTCCAGCGTCTTCTCGATTTTCTTGGAATGCTCGAACAGCCGCGTGAAGGCGGCGAGGGCGGGCTCGCCCAAACCTTCGACCAGCTTGATGAAGCGCGTGTTGGAATAAATCGTCGTGCCGTCGGGATCGGTGATGCAGCGGGCTTCCGCGCTTTTCTCCAGCACTTCGGTCAGGATGCGGCGGCTGCGGTCGGCGTCGGAATAGCTGCGGTTGAGCAGCAGCAGCGCAAGGCCGCCGATCAGGCCATATGCATACAGGGCTATGAGCGAGGTGCCGAGGCCGCCATTGACGAGAATGTAAAGGATGCCAAGCGCGAACAGGCCGTAGACCGCGCTCAGCGAGAACAGCAGGACGGCCTTGATGTTGCGGCGGCGCAGGCTGCTGCTCTTCTTGGCGGGCGGCTTCTTTTCGAGGAAGAACGAGCCGTCTTGTCCGGTCGGCGAGGTCATTGAATATCAATCCCTTACGAAGCCCTTATTTTATATGGCGGATAAGCAAAAAGCTACCGCGCTAAAGGCGCGCGGTTATACATAACCCGGGGCTGGTGTTCAGATTTTCTTGTTCTTCAACTTAAAGACGTAGGAAATGACTTCCGCGACGGCCTTGAAATGCTCGTTCGGGATCGTCTGCTCGATCTCCATGGAATCGTAGAGCGCGCGGGCAAGGGCGGGGTTCTCGACAATGGGCACCTTGGCCTCCGTCGCGACATCGCGGATGCGCTGCGCCACCGCGTCCGCGCCCTTCGCCACCATCTGCGGCGCGGCCATTTCCTTCATGTCGTATTTCAGCGCCACCGCGTAATGCGTGGGGTTGGTGATGACGACATCCGCTTCCGGCACCGCCTGCATCATGCGCTGGCGGGCTTTTTGTTCCCTTAATTGACGCAGGCGCGCCTTCACATGCGGATCGCCCTCCGTCTGCTTCATCTCGTCTTTCAGTTCCTGCTTGCTCATGCGCATCTTCTGCATGAAGTCGTGGCGCTGGTAGAGGTAATCGGCGATCGCGAGCACGAAGAGGACGACAAGCGCCGCCGCCATCATTTTCAGGAAAAGCGTTTTCAGGTCTTCCATCGCCGCCATCGGATCCTGCCCGACGAAATGCTCCGACGCGTCGAAATAGGGATTGAGGACGATGTAAATCGCGAGGGACACGACGATCAGCTTGAAAATCCCC
>JADYYV010000049.1 GCA_020853455.1 Alphaproteobacteria bacterium
AAAAACCTCCCCCGACCTGCGCCGCCGGATATTCGAGGCCGCATTGCCCGATGTGGCCTTTGACGGCTGGACGGACGAGGTGCTGGCGCGCGCGGCGAAAAAGCTGAAGCTGGATGACGATGCGCTAGACGAAGCGTTCCCCAAGGGCCCGGTGTCGCTGGCGGAATATTTTGCGCAGTGGGCGGATGACCGCATGGGTGAAAAACTGAACGCGAAAAAACTGGCCGACATGCGCATCCGCGACCGCGTGGCGTTCTGCGTGCGCACGCGGCTCGAAATTCTAACCCCGCACCGCCAGGCGCTGTCGTCGGCGCTGGCATTCCTGGCGATGCCGCCCCGCAACCTTGTGCTGCCGAAAATGGTGTGGCGCACGGCGGACACCATCTGGCGCGCCTGCGGCGACACATCGACCGATTACAACCATTACACCAAACGCCTGCTGCTGTCGGGCGTGCAGTCATCGACCGCGCTGTACTGGCTGAACGACAAATCGGACGGTTTCGAAAAAACCTGGGCCTTCCTTGCGCGGCGCATCGACGACGTCATGAAAATCGGCGGCGCGATCGGCAAACTGAAATCCGGCGCGGAACAGGCGAAAGAAAAAGTAAAAGCGCGGGCAAAGGGCGCACGGTCGCGCGGATGACGGCTTCGGCGCAAAGGATAGCGCTTGGCTGCCTGCTGGCTGCCTGCATTCTGGCCACAGCCGCGCGGGCGCAGGCCTGCGACGCGCCCCCGCCCCTGCAAGGCGTCGAAATGGCGTTCACGAACAAGCCGCCCGAGCTGACGAACGACAAGCCGAGCGCCGAGTTGGCCAAATACCAGGTCAGCACCACTTTCGCCAAAAGCCACAACGAGGTTTTCACGCTGGGCGGGCTGCACCTGTCGGAACTGGCGCCGCAATATATCGTGAGCTTCGAGCTGTCGGAGCCCGCGCGCGGGCAGTTTTGCGTCGCCGCCGTCGCCGTGCGCGTCAGCATCGAATACGCGCCGCGCGTGATGATCGCCAGCGAATGGCAGCCGGGCACCTGCCGGTACAAGACGATCCTCGACCATGAAATGCGCCATGTGAACACCGACATCATCGCCTTCAACGAATTCCTGCCCAAGATACGCAGCGCGCTGGAGGATTCGGCGCGCAGCCTGCGGCAAATGGGCCCGATGCCCTATGCCAGTATCGAAAAGGCCAAGGGCATACTGGTCGATGCCGTGCGCGATAAACTGGTGGCGGAGATCGACGAGTTCCAGAAGATCCGCTTCGCCCGCCAGCAGATGATCGACACGCGCCAGCACTACCTGATGGAAAGCCGCGTCTGCGCGGGGAAGGAATAGGCGATGCCGTCATCCGCCTTTTCCGCGGGCTTGCCGGCGGTCGCCTATGTCATGACGGCGCTTGGCCTGTGCAAGCCCGAACAGCCGCCGAAAATCGATTTTATCCTGAGCGTCGAAAAGCCGGAATGGAGCTATCAGAAAACATCGGCCGAGATGAAGCGCGAACTGCCGCCGATGTCGAAACAGTTTCCCGTCGTGCGCGGCTATACCCATTCCGTCACGCGCGACAAATACAACATCAGCTTCGTGCACAAAAAAAACCGCACGACGGGGCTGCAATGCGTCTGGCCGGAAAAGGTCACGGTGACGGTTTCCTATACCGCCAAGGTCTATATCGCGAAAAACTACCCGCGCGGCGGCTGCCGCGACATCGAGACGCGCAAGCATGAACTGCGCCATGTGAACACCGATATGGCGCTTTTGGAAGGCGGGGTGCCGAAAATACGCGCGGCGATCGAAAAAATCATGAAACAGCCCGCCAAATCCGGCCCTGTCGATGACGCGGGCGCAGGCGCGATCCGCCAGAGCCTGCTGACGCGCATCAAGGACGCCGTAAGCCTTGAATTGAAGCGGATAGAAAAGCAGCGCACGAAGCGCCATGCCGCGATCGATTCCGCGGCGGAATACACGCGCCTGAGCCGCACCTGCGGGCGCTAGTCCGGATTTTTTTCCGCGCCCTTCAGCTGCGCGCGCGCCTTGCCGATGGCGTCGCGCACCTGCACCTTCCAATAGGCGCGCGGCGCGCCTTCGCCCAGCAGCGCTTCCCATTCGGCAATGGCGGCCGCTGGATCGCCGCGCTGCGCCTTGGCGAGCGCAAGGTAATAACGCGCAATCGGGCTTTCGGGGTAAAGCGTGCGGACATATTCGAAAGTGCCGATCGCGTCGTCGCCGACCGCGCCGTTCGACGCTAGCACCTGCACCTCGCCCAGCGACACCGCATAAACGCGCAGCAGCGGATTGTCGGTTTTTTGCGCCTGCACGACGGCGCGCTTATAGAACTTCACCGACTGCTTGAAATCGCCGGTGCGGAAATTGATGGTGGCCAGCTGCAGCAGCGCGCCCAGGTCGTCGGGATTTTGCTCGACGAGGATCTGGTAGGGACGCTCCTTCATCAGCGCTTCCTGCCGCAAATAGGTTTCCTCGATATTCGAAAAAATCGCGGGCGAGGACGGCAGGTCGGGGCGGCCCAGCGGCAGATAGACGGCGAGCGCGCCCAAAGGCAGGATGACGGCGAGCGCCATCGAAAGCTGCCTGTCGATGCCCGCAGGCGCCCCCGCATGGCGGAAGCGGCCGCGGTTGGCCAGCGTCATCATGATCTTGATCACGACACCCGCCGTCAGCGCGGAGGCGACGATATAAAACCCCCACATCATTCACCGCCCTTCGGCAGGCGCCGGATATAGCGCAGCGCGATCGCAAGCCCCGCCAGCAGCACCAAAAGCGGCGCGCCCCATAAAAGCCATGTCGCGGGCTTCACCGGCGGCTTCATCAGCACGTAGTCGCCATAGCGTTCCTGTACGAAAGCCAGCACCGCCGCGTCGCTGTCGCCGGCCGTCAGGCGCTCGCGCACCAGCCGGCGGATATCGCCCGCAAGGCCCGCATTCGATTCATCGATGTCCTCGCCCTGGCAGACAAGGCAGCGCAGCTGTTTCGAGATGTCGCGCGCGCGCGTTTCCATCACGGGGTCTTTCAGCATTTCGTCCGGCAGCACCGCGAAAGCGGGGCAGGAAACCAGCAGCAGCAAAATAACCGTCAGCGCCTTCATTTCGTTTTCTCCAGCAAAGGGCCGAAAACGCTGTCCATATCGGCCTGCGTCAGCGCGCCGACATGCTTGTAGCGGATGACGCCGTCGCCGCCGACCAGGAATGTTTCCGGCACGCCATAGACGCCGAAATCGATCGCGACGCGGCCTTCGACGTCAAATCCCGTGGCGCGGAACGGGTTGCCGTGGCGGTCCAGCCATGCGGCGACGTCTTTTTTGGTGTCCTTGTAATCGATGCCATAGACGGCGACGCCGGTTTTTTGCGCAAACGCCGCCAGCACCTGCTGTTCGCCCCTGCAGGTCGCGCACCAGGACGCGAAAAAATTGACGAGGAAGGGCTTGTTATCCTGCAGCATGTCCGCGCCCGACAGCTGGCCCGCGCCCGCCGCCACAGGCAGCGTAAAGGACGGCATTTTCTTGCCGATCATGGCGGAGGGCAGGATGGCAGGATCCTTGCCCTGCAGCAGCGGCACCGCGAACAGCCCGACCATGCAGATAAAAATGCCGAAGGGCAGGAAAGCGCGCAGGTTCATGACTTCACCTTGCGCGCAGACGGCGATGCCGGTTTTGATGGCGACGCCATGCCCATCAGGCCGCCTGTTGCGATCATGAGCGCGCCCAGCAGCACCCACAGCACCAGCGGATGGTGATAAAGCCGGATCACGCGGCGGAAGGGGTTTTGCTTGTCCTGGTCGCCCATCACGGCGTAGTCGATCGCAAACCCGTCGGCACGCAGCGCGGTCTCGCTCAGCTCGCGCTGCTGCGCGGGATACCAGCGCTTTTCGGGCAGCAGGAAAGCCGGCGCGTCGTCGCCAGCGCCCTGCACAGACAATATCGCGCGTTCAATGGTGAAATTCTTGCCGACATCGGGGCGGATGCCGATGAAGGTGACGGTCTTGCCCGCAAACGCGACCGTATCGCCGGCCGTCATCCACAGGATTTTTTCCTCTTTCCAGACGGTCGCCGCCGTCACGCCCATCAGCAGCACCGCGACGCCCGCATGGGCCATGACCATGCCGTAATAGGCGGGCGGCATGCTGCGGATCGCCGTGAATTTATGCGTCTTGCGCAGAAGATCGGCCAGCGTCGAAAACAAAATCCAGCCCGCGCAGGCGAACATCGTGACGCTGAAAACCCGGTCCGGCCACGGCATGAAGGCGACCCAGGCCGCAAGCGCAAGCGTCAGCGCCAGCGGCAGGTAGAGCTTGGCGCGCAGCGGCGCGAGCGACGATTCGCGCCACGCCAGCAACGGCCCGATGCCCATCAGGATCGCGAACGGCACCAGAAGCGGCGTCAGCGTCGCGGTAAAATAAGGCGCGCCCACCGAAATGCTGCCAAGATCGAGCGCGGAGAGGAAAATGGGATAGAGCGTGCCCATGAACACCGTGGAGCAGAACGTGAACAGGAAGATATTGTTGAGCAATATCCCCGTTTCGCGGCTGACGGGTTTAAACCCCGTGCCGATCGCGATATGCGGCGCGCGCAGCCCGTAGAGCAGCAGCGCGCCGCCGGTCGTAAGCCCCAAAAGCGCCAGGATGAAAATCCCGCGCGCCGGATCGGCCGCGAAGGAATGCACCGAGGTCAGGACGCCGGAGCGCACAAGGAACGTGCCCAGCAGCGACAATGTGAAGGCAAGGATGCACAGGAACACCGTCCATATTTTCAGGCTGCCGCGTTTTTCAAGGGCGGCCACCGAATGCAGCAGCGCCGTGC
>JADYYV010000050.1 GCA_020853455.1 Alphaproteobacteria bacterium
GCGCTCGCCGCTTGGCGTTCAGGTCGCATACGCGACCTGCAAACAACCAAGAAGGAGAGCAGAAAATGAAAACGCAAACGAACTGGAACGGACTCAGCATTGAAATCAGCGCAGAGCCGAATCCGTTTCTTTCCCGCATCGAGGGGGAGGAAATCACCAGCCTGAAAGTAACCAGCCCATCAACCGCAAAGCCTCTTATCAATGACGCTTTCGTAGCTTCCCTTATCGCGCAAGCGGGGGGAGCAGTAAACTTTGTTGATGTGATGCTTTCCGCAGAACAACGCGCAGCGTGAGGGGGAAGCCATGCAAGAGCAACCTTTGAAAGCCCCCGACTTCTGGACGCGCAGGATTGGCGACGACTTCAACCGCGCCGCCGATTTTGACACTTGGCTTTTCAACTTTCTGGACAGGGAGTAATCACCATGACCGAACGCAAAGACGTTTATAATCGCGTTACCGGCCGCATCATTTCCGACCTTGAAAAAGGAGTCCGCACATGGCTGAAACCGTGGAACGCAGGGCATACGGCGGGAAAAATCACCCGCCCCCTGCGGCATAACGGCATCCCCTATCAAGGGATGAATATCCTGCTGCTGTGGGGCGAAGCCTTGGAGAAAGGTTATTCCGCGCCTATCTGGATAACCTTCAAGCAAGCGCAGGAACTGGGCGGCTATGTCCGCAAGGGGGAACACGGCTCATTGGTGGTTTACGCTAACAAGCTGACCCGCACCGAAACGGACGACAAGGGCGAGGAAGTGGAGCGGCAGATTCCTTTTATGAAGGGATATACCGTTTTCAATGTGGAACAGATTGTGGGATTGCCCGCCCATTACTACGGCAAGCCTGAAAATCCGTTGCCGCTTTCGGAACGCCTTGACCATGCGGAAAGGTTTATTGCCAATACGGGCATCACCATTCAGCATGGCGGGAACAGCGCCTATTACGCACCCGCGAAAGACCTTGTGCAAATGCCGCCCTTTGAAGCCTTCAAGGACAGGGAAAGTTACTATGCCACGATTTTGCATGAATTGATTCATGCGACCAGCCACAAAAGCCGCCTTGACCGCAGCTTTAACGCCAAACGCTTTGGCGATAACGGTTATGCGCGGGAGGAACTTGTGGCGGAACTCGGTGCGGCCTTCCTGTCGGCAGACCTTGGCATTACGCCGGAAATCAGGGAAGACCATGCGGCATATCTGGCGCATTGGCTGAAAGCATTGAAGGAGGACAGCCGCGCCATATTCAGCGCGGCAGCCCACGCGCAACGCGCAGCCGACTTCCTGCAATCGCTCCAAGGGAAGGAGGTAACTGTGGAGGCGGCATAAGCATAATGCCGCCTCCAACGGGCGAAGGCTGCTGCCGGCGGACTCCGGCAGCAGCCTTCGCATTTCATAAAAGGAGTTTTCAGGGGATGTGGGGCTGCGCGAGAAGCGCAGCGCGTACATCTTCCTCGCTCCAAAGAAGTCGCTCTGGGTTTCCACGAAGAAGCGTTGGCCGCTTCTTCGTGATCGTCGTGCCGACCTTATGCGGCCTCAAGTCCGAGCCGATAAGGTTTTCTATGACGGATGCCTTCAGCACCGTCAGTTTGACAAAATCGCCGTCAATATGGGCGATTTGCGCGACGACCTTCTGTTTCCCCCACGGGCGGGATTTTTTGCGGCGACGGGAATGGCTGGGAGGCCAGATTGCCTCTGTCCATTCCACAACGTCGGATTCAACGAACTCGCCTGATTGCGTCCATGCCATGCACTATCTCCTTGCGTTGAACCTGACGGATGCTTTTGTTACGGGTGTTGTCGCCGCCATGCGGATAGAGGCATTGGGCTTAATCGAAGGACTGCCACCGTCCGGCCTCAACCCTGCGCGGCGCAGAAGTTCCTTGGTTTCAAGGACGCTTGTGCGGAGATTGACCGTCGCCATCGGCGGATTGACGGGAGGCCGGACATACGGCCTTGTGACGGTAGAAAGCAATTCGTTGTTTGGTCTCTCGCGCAATGTCGCGGTGAAAACCCTTTCATCCAGCCGTTTTTCCGGCGGTGGCGACATGACGGCAATCGGCCAGCGCGGGACGCCGTTGAGGGCGTAGCCCATGTTCATGACGACGGCGTAAAACTGCCTGTTCGCCTCTATTTTTCTGGCTTCGGCTTCCTGTTTCACCTGCAATTCAGCGTAACGCCGGATATATTCGTTAAGCTGGGCTTGTTTCTCGATAACCTCTTTTTCCCGTGTTTTTTCCTTGTATTCCTTTTCCTCGACGGCCGTGATATGCAAGGTTTCAAGGGTGCGTTCTATCATGCGGCGGATTGCGCCGCGCATCTCGTCGGAGATGAGGTTGCTTTCAAGCGCGGATTGCAGCATCGACAAATCGCCCGACAGCAGGGCGATTTTGGTTTCCACCGCAGCCATCTGCACGGCGACAGGCACGTTTTCAACGGACTTGACGGCTTGCGGTGCTGGCGGTTCGGTTGCCGTGGAAACGTACCGCGCAATCTCTTGGCGTATCCGCAGGGCTTCGGTTTTATGCTCCTCTTTAGAGGTTTTTACGGTTTTCTGGAGTTCCTGACGCTCCAGAAGGTGCGACCGGACGAGGGTATGAAGCTCTTTTCTGTCGCGCTCAAGCGCAACCTTGGTTTCGGCCTCATTCAAGGCACGGATTTTCTTGTATTCGCCCGTGGCCTTGTGCCAGATGCCCTTGAACCCGCGTGGCATACGTGCCGCGCGTTTGCGGGTTTCTTGCACCCAGCGGGTTTGCTGGCGCTGGATCAGGTCTTCGCGCTCCTTGCGCTGAACGGCGACAAGGGCGCGGATTTCCTGCACTAATGGCTGACGGATTTCTTTTGCGCGTTGCTTGGATTCCGCGATGTAGCGTTGGAGGTTTTCGCCCATGCGCTCGGCCAGGAATGTCTTGGCCGCAGTAATATCTGGCAGCTTTTCGGGAAGCCCGAGGCGGGCTTTCAATTCCCTTGTACCAATATCCAGCCACCGCGTCAGGGAATACACCCCGCCCGTCACATCGAGGGCGACGAAGCCCCGTTTGTCGCCACGAGCAAGAAGAAAGCCGCGCTCTTGCAGGGCGCTGGCAAAGGATTCCTTACTGTCCGATTGTTCCCAAACCCCCTTGAGCATTATTTTCATGGCTTGCGGGTCTTGCGAGAGGCGCACGGCTTGGCGGTGTTCTTCTCGCGTCATGTGCCACGGGCTGCGCGGCTGGCCTTTTTTCATGCCATCGGGCATTTTCCAGCCGTATTTGAGGAACAGGCCTCTTGATAAGTCCATCAACTTCCTTTTGAAGTGCGCCATGTTGACGGCGACCAGCTTTTCCGTGTCAATCCGCGACCATACGGCGTGGCAATGCCGTCGCCCGTTCTTTTCATGGAATACGACGATGCGAGGCTGGCCGATAAGGTGCAGCCTGCGCTCGATTTCCTCGATAGCGGCCTCAAATTCCTCTATCGGCACATCGGCATCTTCGGGCGGGTTGAGGGATACCGAGAACAGGAATTGCTTGCAGCGCGTCCCACGGCTCATGGCTTCGGCCTCGCGCAACGCCCCCGCGAGGGTTTCGGACACGAAGCCCCTGACTTCATGGACTGTTACATGGTCGTTTTCGTCGCCGTTCAGCAGGTGTTTACCCAGTTCCGCCGCATTTGCCCGCTGACTGGCGTAAAAGATCATTTTTCAGCCTCCGGCGGCAGGACATTTTCAATGTCGGCATGAATGCCGAGGGCTTTGACCAGCTCGCCGTTCATGGACTGAATGGCGGCGCAAGCCTCCAAAATGGCCTTTTCGGTTTCGGGGGTGATCGGCAAAGAGCCGCTATGGACGGCCTTTGCCAACTGGTTCAGGTTCGAGGACAGGCGGGAACGCCCCAAAGCTCCCAGCACCTTGGTTAAGGCTTGCTCGTCCTGTACAGGCCGCCGGAAGGTTCTTTTAAGGGGGGTGCGGTTTTCAAACAGGCGTGACCGGACATATTCGCCGACGGTCTGCGACCCCGCATCCTCCCCCAGCTTGCGGCGCTGCGCC
>JADYYV010000051.1 GCA_020853455.1 Alphaproteobacteria bacterium
AAGCCGGCGGGTCTGGAGGCCTTATCACTGGTAAGCGGCGGCGGCGAGGCTATCAGGCTCGATCATGAAGGCAAGGTGACTGATGAACGCACCTATGTCTATCAGGAATTCCGCGACCAGAAGGCGGCGTTCTTTATCTCCAAGCTGAAACAGGGCAAGCATTTGCTGCGCTATGAATTGCGGGCGGAAATCCCGGGTGAATTCCATGCCATGCCGGATCAGGCGCATGCGATGTATGTGCCCGAAATCCGCGCGAACAGCGACGAGGCGCGCTTTACGGTGACGGATTAAGGCTCAGCGGCCCCAGAGCCATGCCGCACCGCGCACGCCCGATGAATCGCCGTGGCGGTTGGGCAGCAGCGGCGTCTTGACGGTGTCGGAAAACACGTATTTTTTCCACGCCGCCGGAACGTCCTTGTAAAGCGCGTTCACGTTGCTCATCCCGCCGCCCAGCACGATCACATCGGGGTCGAGGATATTGATGACCTGCGCCAATGCGCGCGCAAGGCGGTCAACATAACGGTCGAGCGCGGCGGTCGATTTCGGTTCTTTTTCCTTGGTCTGCGCGATGATGTCGTGCGTCGACATATCTTCGCTTGTCACGCGTTTATAATCGTTCTTGAAACCCGTGCCGGAAATCCATGTCTCCAGACAGCCGCGCCGACCGCAATAGCACAGCGGCCCCGGGAATTCGGCACCTGCTTCGTCGGTGAAATAAAGGTCTTTCAGCGTATCGGTCACGGGATATGCCTCGAAGCGCGAAAACTGCGCCGCGTTATCCGGCATGACGACGCGCGGATAGGGCAGCGGGTTATGCCCCCATTCGCCGCCAATCGAATTGACGCCGCGATGCGCAAGCCCGTCGATGGCGACGCCGCCGCCGCAGCCGGTGCCGATGATGACGCCGAATACAACCTTTTTTCCTTCGGCCGCGCCGTCCGTCGCCTCCGACACCGCAAAGCAGTTCGCGTCGTTTTCCATGCGCACTTCGCGGCCCAATGCCTTCGACATGTCTTTCTGGAACGGCTGGCCGTTCATCCATGTGGAATTGGAATTCTTGATAAGCCCTGTTTCGGGGATGATCGTGCCGGGAATGGCGACGCCGACCGTGCCGGTCTTTTTCAGCGACGCCTCCGCCCCGCGCACAAGGTCGCACAGCGATTTGACGGTGTTCATGTAATCGCCGCGTGCGGTCGGGATGCGCTGGCGGTAGATTTCCTTGCCGTTTTTTGCGTCGAGACAGACGATTTCCGTTTTGGTGCCGCCGAAATCGATGCCGATGCGCATGGCTGTCACGCTTTCTTCTTCAGTTCCGTCAGAATTTGTTGATAGACGGCAAGGCTGCTGGCGGCGCGGGGATCGTCCGCCGTGCCGCGGCCATAGGCGTCCATGTAGCGCGCGATGTCTTCCTCACGGCAGATGCCGGCCTGTATTTCGCGCACGATGCAGCTGTCCTTGCCCAAATTCGCCATACAGTGGACGGCGCGAAGCGGAATACGTACCTCGTCGCCCTTTGTCAGCTCCAGCCGTTTTCCGTCAAGCACGACGGTCAGCACGCCCTGCTTGACCATCCAATGCTCGCGCCGGTGTTCGTGGCTTTGCAGCGACAAAATCTGGCCGGGACTGACGATGATTTCTTTTTCGCAATATTCCTCGCCGTCATTTTTGCCGACGGCGACGACGGTGTGGCTGCCCCAGGGGCGGGTATCGGTATCGCCGACGGCATAGGCGGCGCCGGGCGCGGAGGTGTTTTTATTTGTCATGCGGCGATTATAGGCGGGATCGGCGCGTCAGGCAAGCAGCGCGCGCACCCGCACCTCGACCGCAGCCGCCGCATTCGCCGGATTTTCCTCGATAATCTTCACAAGCGCGGATCCCACGACGATGCCGTCGGCCTTGCCGGACAAAGCCCTGACATGTTCCGGCGTCGAAATGCCGAATCCGATGGCGACGGGGTTTTTCAGCTCCGTCTTCAGCGCCGCGATTTTCTGTTCCAGCTGCTGCGGCAGCGCGCTTTGCGCGCCGGTCACGCCTTCGCGCGACACGTAATAGACAAAACCGCTGGAATAATCATCGACCAGCTTTAAACGCTCTCTGGTCGTTGTGGGCGAGCAAAGGAAGACGGTTTCAAATCCGTGTTTTTTCGCGGCGGCGCGGTAATCGCCGGCTTCCTCGGGCGGCAAATCGACGATCAATGCGCCCTGCGCGCCGGCCTTCAGCGCGGCGGTGATAAACGCCTCATAGCCCATCATATAAATCGGGTTAAGGTAGGAAAACAGGCAGATCGGCATTTTGATGCCGTTTGCGCGCAGTTTTTTGACCAGTTCCAGCACGCCGTTCAGCGTCGCGCCCGCCGCCAGCGCGCGTTCCGCCGCCTTCTGTACCGTCACGCCATCGGCGACGGGGTCGGAAAACGGCACGCCCAGTTCAAGCGCGGTTGCGCCCGCCCGTTCCAGCGCGGCCACGATTTTTTCGGTTTCCGCCATATTCGGGTCGCCCGCCATGACGAAGGGGATAAAGGCGGATTTTCCGGTGCTTAATGCGTTGCGCAGGCTCATTTGCGGGCTCCGTCGTATTTCTGGATGATGCCGATATCCTTGTCGCCACGGCCGGACAGGTTGACGATGATCGTTTTTCCTTTCATGGCGGGCGCGAATTTTATTGTGTAAGCGATGGCGTGCGAGCTTTCGAGCGCGGGAATGATGCCTTCGGTGCGCGCCAGCAGGTGGAAGGCGGCGACGGCTTCATCGTCATTCACGTTGGTATAGGTCGCGCGTTTCAGGTCGTGCAGCCACGCATGTTCGGGGCCGACGCCGGTGTAATCCAGCCCTGCGGAAACGCTGTGCGTGGGCGATGCCTGTCCGTCGTTGTCTTGCAGGATATACGTCTTCATGCCCTGAAAAATCCCGGGCTTGCCGCCCGCGAAACGCGCTGCGTGTTCGCCCGCCGCAATCGCCGTGCCGCCGGCCTCCACGCCGATCAGCGCGACATCCTTGTCATTCACAAAACCGGAAAAAATGCCAATCGCGTTGCTGCCGCCGCCGACGCAGGCGATGACGGTATCCGGCAGCTTTCCTTCCTGCGCCAGAATCTGTTCGCGCGCCTCCCGCCCGATGACGGACTGGAAGTCGCGCACCATGCGGGGATAGGGATGGGGCCCAAGGGCGGATCCCAGCAGGTAATGGGTATCCGCGATATTGCCGACCCAGTCGCGCATCGCTTCGCTTACGGCATCCTTCAGCGTGCGGGAACCGGCATTGACGGCCACCACATCCGCGCCCAGCAGGCGCATGCGGAACACGTTCATTTCCTGCCGCGCCATATCCTCCGCGCCCATATAAACGACGCATTTCATGCCGAATTGCGCGGCGGCGGTGGCGGTTGCGACGCCGTGCTGGCCCGCGCCGGTTTCGGCGATGATGCGCGTCTTGCCCATGTGCCGCGCCAGCAGGATCTGGCCGATAGCGTTGTTGATTTTATGCGCGCCGGTATGCGCGAGGTCTTCGCGTTTCAGGTAAATCTTCGCGCCGCCCAGCTTTTCGGTCAGGCGCGACGCATATTGCAGCGGCGTTTCGCGCCCCACAAAATTTGTCAGCATCGATTCAAATTCGCGCCAGAATTCCGGTTGCGCCGATAGTTCCGCATAGGCCTGTTCCAGCTGCAGCAGCGGCGCCATCAGCGTATCGGGCACGAAGCGCCCGCCGTAATCGCCGAAATAGCCGCGATCATCGGGACTGTTGCTGTTATGCGTTTTGGGCTGCATGGGTGCTTCCTTTGATATGGGCGAAAAGCGCCTGTAACTTCGCGTGATCCTTGATGCCGGGCGCGGCTTCCACGCCGCTCGACAGGTCGAGCGCGTAGGGACGGGTTTGCGCATGGGCTGCATTGATATTATCGGGGCCAAGCCCGCCCGCAACGATGACGGGCATGCCAAAAGCCGCCGCCTTCTGCGCCAGCGACCAGTCGCCGGTATGCCCCGTGCCGCCATATTCATTTCCGACGGCCGCATCCAGCAGGATGAAATCGGCAAGGCCTTTATAATCCGCTATGGCGCGCAGGTCCGCTTCGGTTTTGGGGCGCAGCGCCTTGATGACGATGCCCGTAAACGCGGCGCGCAGGCGGCGCAGGTCATCGGGCGTTTCGTCGCCATGCAGCTGGAGGCCTTTTAATCCCGCATCTTTCGCGATGGCAATCGCCTCGTCCGTCTGGTTGACGAACACGCCGACGGGCTGTGCCGCGGGTAGCGCGGCGATAATGCTTTTCGCGTCCCGCGCCGTGATAAACCGTTTCGATTTCGGGTAAAAAATAAAGCCCAGCGCCCATGCGCCGAGGTCATGCGCGATTTTTGCGTCTTCGGCGCGCGTCAACCCGCAGATTTTCACGCGCATTTCAGCTGCTCCTGCAAATCGCGCAGCGCGGCGCCGGGCTGGGCTTTGCGCATGAACGACGTTCCCATCAGGAAACCGTCATAGCCGCGCGATTTCATGTCGCGCAGGTCGTCCGCCGTGGAAAGCCCGCTTTCGCAGATGAAAACCGCGTCCTTCGGCTTGCGCGCGGCCAGTTCGCGGCCGATGCCAAGATCGGTTTTCAGCGTTTTCAGGTTGCGGTTGTTGACCCCGATAAACGTCGCGCCCAGCTCGATCGCGGCGTCCAGTTCTGCGCCGTCATGCACCTCGACCAGCGCGGCAAGCCCCAATCCCTTGGCAGCTTCGAACAGTTCTTTGGTGACGGCGGGCGGCGTCATCGCAACGATAATCAGGATGGCGTCCGCGCCATAGGCTTTCGCTTCGTACAGCTGGTAGGGGTCGACCATGAAATCCTTGCGCAGCAGCAGCGCCTTGGGGTGCTTGTCGCGCACGGCCTGCAGATAGCCAAGATCGCCCTTGAAAAACTGCGGCTCGGTCAGGATCGACAGCATGGTGGCGCCCGACGCCAGATAGCCGTCGGCAATCGCAACAGGATCGCCCGCTGCGATATCGCCCTCCGACGGGCTCGCGAATTTGATTTCGGCGATGACGTTGTATGCGTCGTGCTGGAACGCCTTCAA
Source organism: Alphaproteobacteria bacterium (assembly GCA_020853455.1). Classification (GTDB taxonomy): domain Bacteria; phylum Pseudomonadota; class Alphaproteobacteria; order Micavibrionales; family UBA2020; genus JAPWJZ01. The sequence continues at coordinate 5,048 of JADYYV010000051.1, forward strand.
TACATTGCCGGGCTGGCGGGAGAAATAGGGGCTGCGCTCCAGATCCGACACCATGACTTCGCCGCGCGCGCGGGATACGCGGTCGATGGTGATGTCGTGGATTTTCTGCAGGAAGCCGGTCATGCCGCACCCTTCATGGCTTGGAGTTTTTTCAGGGCGAGGCCGCCCGAGATGATTTCTTTCGCGCGCGCCACGCCCGCTTTCAGGTCGGGGTCTTTGCCGGCGGTCATGAACGCGGCGGCGGCGTTCAGGCAGATGATATCGTGCGGCGCGCCGGCTTCGCCTTCGAAAACGGCGGTGATGATTTTGGCGTTCTGTTCAGCCGTGCCGCCCTGCAGTTTTTCAAGCGGCGTGGTTTCAAGCCCGGCGTCTTCGGGGCAGACCAGCATTTCCTCCACTTTACCTTCCTTCACGCGAATGATCTGCGTGAGGTCGGAGAGCGAGATTTCATCAAGCCCGTCCATGCTGTGGACGATCATCATATCCTGCCGGCCAAGACGCTTGCCGGCATCGGCCACCTGCGGCTGGAAACCATAAACCCCCATCACCTGGCGCGCGGTGCGGGCCGGGTTGCAAAGCGGGCCGAGCAGGTTGAGAAAGGTCGGGCGGCCCAGCGCCTTGCGCACGGGTGCGAGGCTGGCTAGCGCCGGATGGAAAGCGGGAGCGGAAACGAAGCAAAGGTTGTGCTTCTGGTGCTGGATTTTCGCCATCGCGGGGTTGGTCGCAACCGAAATTTTTAGGGCGGCGAGTACATCGCTCGAGCCGCTGACGCCCGATACGGCGCGGTTGCCGTGCTTGATGACCGACACGCCCGCAGCCGCCACGACGAAGGCGACGGCGGTCGAGATATTGAAGGTTTTCACGTTTGATTTGCTTTTGTCGCCGCCGGTGCCGCAGACGTCGATGCCTTTTAAATCGAGCGGCACGACGCGCAGCATCAGGGCGCGGGCGCAGGATGCCAGCATTTCGCCGGTAATGTCCTCGTCCTTCACATTTTGCAGGATGCGCGCCTTGCCGTCGGCGGGGAATCCGTCGTCGCAGAGCTTGCCCATGACCTCGGCCCATTTTTTATCGACTTCGTCGGCGTGGTTCTGCTTGGGTTTCATGCTTGTCCCGCGAGATATTTCATGACGTTCTCGATCATTTTATGGCCCACATAACCCTGCATCGACAAAACCGATTCCGGATGGAACTGCACCGCCCAGATCGGCAGGGTTTTGTGGCGCAGCGCCATGATAACGCCGTTATCGTTGCGCGCGGTTATTTCCAATTCATCCGGCAGCGACGCGGGCAGGCCGTGGATGGAATGGTATGCGCCGACCAGACAGGGGCTCGGCACGCCTTCGAACAGCGCGTGGCTGTTATGCGTGATGTTCCATGTCTTGCCGTGCTGCGGGTTTTGCAGATAGCCCAGCGCGCCGCCGAACGCCTCGAACGTGCCCTGCAGGCCAAGGCAGACGCCGAATTGCGGGATGCCCGCCGCCGCCACTTCGCGCACCATGCCCGGCACGTTGAATTGTTCGGGCAGGCCGGGGCCGGGGGAATGCACGACCAGATGCGGCTTGTGCTGCTGGATGGTCGCAAGCGGCGTGCCGTGACGATAGGTGACGGCCTTTGCCCCCGTCTGCCGGATGTAATCGGCAAGGGTGTGCACGAAGCTGTCTTCGTTATCGATCAGCACCACCGTTTTTCCTTCGCCGCTGCGCACGGCAACACGATCCGCGGGGGCGGCCACGTTGCCGGACAGGATACGCTGGAACGACGTCGCCTTGGTATGCGTCTCCACCGCTTCTTCGGCGGGGATGGAGTCATAGACAATGCTGGCGCCTGCCTGATACGTCGCTTCGCCGTTTTTCAGGTGCAGGGTGCGGATGGTGATGCCGGTATTCACGCCGCCGTCGAAATGCAGCGCGCCCACCGCCGCGCCATAGAATTCGCGCGCTTCCGGTTCGAAATTCTCGATGATTTTCGACGCTTCGGGATTCGGCGCGCCGGTCAGCGTCACGGCCCACATATGCGACAGGAAGGCATCGACGCCGTCAAAGCCGTCACGCAGGATGCCTTCGACGTGATCGACCGTGTGATAGAGGCCGACATAGGATTCTATTTGGCGGCGGGCGAGCAGGCGCACCGATCCGGGTTCGCAAATGCGCGCCTTGTCGTTGCGGTC
>JADYYV010000052.1 GCA_020853455.1 Alphaproteobacteria bacterium
GGTTCAGGTCGTTGACCTTGCGCGACACCAGCGTCTCGACGCCGGAATGGTAATAGGGCACGGGCGAAAATTTCGTGGCGTTGTCTTCGGTCAGCACGGTGTCGCGCGAACCGCGGCGATAAATCACGTCGGGTGCCGGCGCATCCGTCGTCTGCAGTGCGGGGCGCGAAGCGGTGCGGTTGTCGGGCGGCGGCGGTGCGTAGCTGGCCGTGCTGCTATCCGTCGTGCAAGCGGTCAAGGATGCGCTCACGATGGTCGCGGCAATGAAAGTGCGGAGAATGGGTTTCAGCAAGGCGCTACCTCGTATTCAAAAATTATTATCAGCCCATGGCGGTATCATTGTTCTTTTTAAACTATAAATCCAAGGGGTTGCAATATTGAATCGTTCGCCGCTTTCCCCTATTCGCCATATTTTTTAAGGGGATGGCACTATTGTCATTTTCATAATGATTTCAAGGACAAGGTTATTCCGCGCCGGTTCCGCTGCGATGCGAATACCGCCGCATAACGGTCGCAGGTCAGCGCAATTCCCTTGCTCTTTCGAAACGAATCTTATAGAAACCATAAGTCTTGCGCCCGTAGCTCAACTGGATAGAGCATCTGACTACGGATCAGAAGGTTAGGAGTTCGAATCTCTTCGGGCGCGCCATTTCTCCTCCTCACATGAAACTACGCTGTTTGCGACGCGCCCTTGCGCGTTGTTGTTCGTTATGGCAATTTTTGTCTTCACAATCAAAGGACAGATCATGACGGACGGCATCAAGCCCTGGGGCGCGGCGGAAAAAGAAGCGTGGTTTCAGGCGCAGAAAATCCAGCGGTCCTACCAGACGGATGTCGTGGACCGCCTGACCGCGCTGCCGGCGGAAAATTTCAGCCTCGAGCAATATGGCGCGCTGTCGCATGACCCGCAGCGCTATCCGCTCTATGTCGTGAAATCGAAACCGTGGAACGACGACAATCCGACGATCCTGATTACCGGCGGCGTGCATGGGTACGAGGACAGCGGCATCACCGGCGCGCTGCGCTTCCTCGAGGAAGAAGCCGCGCAATACGCCGATAAAGTCAATTTCGTCGTCTATCCCTGCATCAGCCCGCTCGGCTACGAAATCAACCACCGCTGGAACCGCAAGGCGGAAGACCCGAACCGCCATTTCTTCGCGGGCGGCACGGCGGAGGAATCGCGGCAGCTGATGACATCGGTTGAATCGCTGAAGCTGCATTTCCGCGCCGCCGTCGACCTGCATGAAACGAATTACCGCGATATCGGCATCACGGCGGAGCGCCGCGCGCGCGACGGCCAGGAATTCGAAGCGGGCGACGATTACATCCCCGACGGTTTCTATCTTGTCGTGCCGTCAACCGCCGATGTGGCGCTGGGGCATGAAGTGATCGAGGCGGTGCGCAAAGTGACGCCCATCGCGATCGAGCCGGAAATTCTGGGCTATAAAAGCGACAAGGGCGTGATCGTGATCGACGACGTAAATACGCTGCTGCAGGATTTCGCGCGCAAACACGCCGATGTCGGCATGACGACGGAAATTTATCCCGATAAGGCGACCAAGAAGGAAGCCGAAGACGCGCAGATCGCGACCATCAAAACCGTCGTCGCCTTCGCGCTGAAACCCTAAAGGTCGAAAGAACCGCCGTTTTTGGGCGCGGGCGGCTTTTTGCCGCGCGGCGCTGCGGGCGTGACCAGCGCCTTGAACGACGCTTCGCGTTCCGCCGCCGTGTTGAAATAGGCGCGCACCGATTCAGGGTACGGGTTGGCTTGCGTCTTCTGGCGCTCCAGCGACATGCCGTAGCGCACAGGCTTGTCGCGGTCCTGCGTGTGGAAGGTGATTGCCGTGAATTCTTCGGGATGAACGTAAATCGCGCGGGTGGTGCCGGTCAGCTGCGTCAGCGTGCCGTTCGCCGTTGCAATCGCTGTTGCGAAATCCACGCGCTTGGCTTCGTCTTCCGCCTTTATCAGGCGGCGCGCTTCCTGCGCCAGCGCGTTGATATCGGCGTCCGGTTTCTGCCCGCCGTCCCGCCACAGCTTGTTCAGCAGGTCGTTTTCGCGGTTGCCGGAATAGGTATGGTCTTCGGTCTGCACATCCAGCGAGCCCGAGCCTTCGAAATGCACGTTCACCTGCATCCCGTCATCGCGGATCTCGCGCACTGCGGCGGGGTCGATATAAAGCGCCGCCGCGTTATACCAGCGGGCATGGGCCTGTTCGGGCTTGAATTCCAGCAGCGTCTTGCCCGTGCCGCGCACGGCATCCAGCAGCGCCGCCAGTTCTTCGGGCTTCGTGCCATAGCTTTCTTCCCAGCCCACGCCCTTCACGCCGACGATGATGCCCTGCGTGCCGTCCTTGGTCACTTCCGTCACGGTCGCGAAGGTGACGGCGGCGGGCGATACGAAATGCGGGTATTCCTTGTCCTCGTGGCGCAGCGGCAGCGACACCAGCGGGTTTCCGGCAGCGGCGAGTTTTTGCAGCAGCGCGTCGGCATCCACTTCGAGGCTCTTGGTGTTGATGTACTGCAAGACGCCCTGCGCGTTGAAAATCGTCATCTCGTCCTTGCCGGGATAAACATGGATGCCCGTAACCGACAGCGCGTCGATGAAGCGCGCCTTGTCGTCGGAGGTGGAGATGTTGATGAGGTTTTTCATGGCGGTACCCGTGCGTATGGTTTCAAAATTGAAATATCATAAACCGTTGAAATTATATGTCAAATACTCATGGATAGAAGATAAAATATATAATTAAATCAGTCGTTTATATTTACGGATTGAAAATTTCGGCCGCATGTATTATACATAATAACCGAAAACGGGGACAAGATGGAGACACCGCCGATCACCGATGACGATATCCAGCGCATTGTCGCAACCGCGACGATGGCGGAGTTTCGCGCCGCGATCGCCCCGTGGCAGGATGACGGCGCGGCGCGGAAGAAAATGGTGCAAAAGCTGCACGGCGGCATCGACGATTACTTCACCTGGCAAAAGCATGAAGCGCTGCGCCTCTGGCGCGAGCTGGAAGGGGCGGAGCCGAATGTCGCAACCGTGCTGGCGGCCGAGGTCAGGCGGTTCGGCAACCGGCTGGCGGGCAAGGATTACGCGGCGCTGAGCGGGCTTGCGCTTGAATATGCGCCCGGCTTCCTCGAAGAAATCGAAAACCGTTTCAAAGCGCATGGCGCGCGCGGCCCCGATGTGCATCGCGCCGTGATGAACGATATTTCCGATCCCGTGTCGCGCTACCTGTCGCGCGAAGGCAAGGGGATTCAGGCGCGCCGCAAAAAATATCCCGACATGCGCATGACGATCGGGCGCGACGCGGCGGGCGCCGCCGTTTTCGCGCTGGTATCGCCGGCCGAACAGGCGGACGAGGCCGAAAAAAAACGCCAGCAGGAACGGGGCGCCCGCCGGATCGCCGAAATTCCCGATATCGCCGGTTTTATCGAGGCCGTGCTGAAACAGGACGCGCCGTTCAGAAAAATTATCCGCGCGCAGCTGGACGGCGTGGCGGGCGACGCGCTGCTGACATGGCAAAAGCACGAAGCCTTCGCGATGCTGGCCGCCAAGCAAACGCCCGATGCCGCCGCGCTGCAGCTGGATGCGCGCCTCGACGCGGCGCTGGACGAAGCCAGGCTGCAGTTCCAGAACCAGTTCAAGAAAGCCGTCAAGCACCTGCCGGTGGTGGCGGGCCCCGCGCTGCGCCAAAAACTGGGCGAGACGGCGTTTAACAACCCCGCCAAACCGGTGCGGCAGCAGGTCGCGGATTATTTTGTGACGCCGCTTGCGCAATGGATGCGCGAAAACTGGCAAAGCGTCAGCGCACAGGCGCAGGCGGATACGCAAATTATCGTCGATGACCTGCCGGCCGGCGGCCAGCCGATAAAGCCGCGCATCTATTCCGCGCGCTTAGCCATGAACGAATGGCTGAAATCCGGCCCCAAAACCGCAACCCCCGTCACCGCCCCCCGTACCGCGTCTTTCCGCCGTACGCCGAAACCGGTTACTTGAATTTCGGTTTGCGTTTTTCGCGAAAGGCGGTGAGGGCTTCTTTGGCGTCGTCGGAGGCCAGCGCCTGCTTGAAAATTTTCGCTTCCGCCGCGATGCGGTCGGCGACGGATTCAAAATCGCGGCGCAGCAGGGACTTGGTCTGGCGCAGCGCGTCGCGCGGTTTTGCGGCCAGTTTTTTCGCGGTTTTCAGGGCGGTTTTTTCGACGTCTTCGGCGGGGACGACAGCGGTTGCGATGCCCATTTCTTTTGCGGCTGCCGGCGTGAAGGGCTCGCCCAGCAGCAGCAGTTCCGATGCGCGCTGCAGCCCTGCCACCTTCGGCAGCAGCAGGCTGGCGGCGGCTTCGGGAACAAGGCCGAGATCGACGAAGGGCATCGCCATCACGGCGCTATCGGCCACATAAACAAAATCGCAATGCAGCAGCATGGTCACGCCGATGCCGATCGCCGTGCCGTTGACGGCGGCGACGACGGGCAGCTTTGCCTCCGATATGGCCTTCAGGAAATTCAGCACGGCGCTGTTTTTTTCGTCGGGCGGGTTGTTGATGAAATCCTCGATATCGTTGCCGGCGGTGAAGGAATTTTTCACGCCCGTAATCACGATGGCGCGCACGGCGGGATTATTCTCCGCATCGTTCAGCGCATCGGCCATCGCCTGATACATTTCGCCCGTCAGCGCGTTTTTCTTTTCCGGACGGTTCATGCGGATGGTTAAAATGCCATCATCGACCGTCGTTGTCACGTGACCGGACATGGGAAGCTCCTTATTTTTGAATAAGAAAGTTATAACAAAACAGGCATGACATGGCAATTGGCCGGAATCTCCTCTCCTTTGGGAGAGGAGATGTCGCGTAAGCGACAGAGGTGAGGGTACTTCGTTGGTGTCCGGCACTGCCGTTGACCAAGTACCCTCACCTTCCCATCGCAAGCGCGATGGGCCCCTTCCTCTCCCAAAGGAGAGGAGATTCAGGATGCTTTCGTGAAAATATCCAGTTTCGACGCGATTTCGAATGATTTCAGGCGCGCGGCATGGTCATGCACATGGCCCGTCAGCATCAATTCATCCGGCTGCAGGCCGGCGATCACCGCGCGCAGCCCGTTTTCCACCTGCGCGCCCGTGCCGACAAAGGAATAGGCAAGGGAATGGTTCACCATCGCTTTTTCGGCCGGCGACCAGAAAGATTCGATATCGGCAACCGGCGGCGGCAGCTGGCCGGGGCGGCCGCGCCGCAGGTTGATAAAGGCCTGCTGGTGCGAGGTGAAGTGGTATTTCGCCTGTTCTTCCGTTTCCGCCGCCAGCACGTTGACGGTCAGTATAAAATAGGGTTTTTGCAATTGCGCCGACGGGCGGAACTGGCTGCGATAGACATGCAGCGCCGCATGAAGCGCATCGGGCGCGAAATGCGCGGCGAAGGCATAGGGCAATCCAAGCGCCGCCGCCAGCTGCGCGCCGAAGGTGGAAGATCCCAGCATCCAGATCGGCACATGCAGCCCCGCGCCTGGCACGGCGCGCAGTTTCTGGCCCGGTGCCAGGTCATCGAACAAGATCTGCAATTCCTGCACATCCTGCGGGAAACGCTCGGCCGCCGCCATCACGTCGCGGCGCAGCGCCTGCGACGTCATCTGGTCGGTGCCGGGCGCGCGGCCCAGGCCCAGATCGATGCGCCCGGGGTAGAGGGATTCCAGCGTGCCGAATTGTTCGGCAATCACCAGCGGCGAATGGTTGGGCAGCATCACGCCGCCCGAACCGACGCGGATTTTTTTCGTGCCGCCCGCGATATGCGCGATCACGACGGCGGTCGCGGCCGATGCGATGCCCGGCATGTTGTGATGCTCCGCCAGCCAGAAGCGCGTATAGCCGTTCGCCTCCGCCGCCTGCGCCAGCTCAAGGCTGTTGCGGAACGAATCCGCCGGGGTTGATCCGTCCGGCACGGGGCAGAGGTCGAGGATCGAAACGGGAATTTTCGCGGTCATGGGCGGCGGGCCTTTGGGTGAAGTGCTTTGACGGCTGATATAAACGGTTATGCGCGTTTTTCAAGGTGACCGGACACGCTTTTCCCGTCTATAATCCGGCGTAAAACAAGGGTGATCAACATGAAAATTGCAATTGTCGGCCGCGGCGTCTTCGGCACCTTTCTGGCGAATGAACTGGCCGCCCATGCGGAAATTTCCGATGACGCGGATATTGTTTTAATCGCCGTGCCGGTATCGGCGGTCGGCGACGTCGCGCAAAAACATGCGGGCAAGCATCTGGTCAATTTATGCTCCGTGCAGGCAAAGCCGAACGACGCCTGCCTTGCGCATAGCGCGCGCGTTTCGGGCATTCACCCGATGTTCGGCCCGCAAAGCCCGGTTACCAACCGTTCCTGCGTCGTGACGCTGGAATGTGACGAGACGGCGGCGGTCGTCGATCTGTTCAAGAAAATCGGCTGCGAGATCGTGACGCATGACAATAACGGCAGGCAAATCACCGGAAAAATGCACGACGAAATGATGCGCAAGACGCATCTGCCCGTGCTGATGTTCGGCGAGCTGGCGGCGCTGATCGCGGAACAGGCCAAGGATGTGCCCGACAACTGCCTGCCCACATCGTTCAAGCGCCTGAAGGCGCTCGCCGAACAGATGAAGGACATGTCGCCCGGCACGGTCGAGAGCATCCGCAGCAATCTTTGATGTGTATATCCGGCAACGCCGGGGGGTCAGCGCTTCAGCAGTTTTCCCAGTTTCGGGGCAAGCGCGGTTACGAACGGCGTGACGAACATCGACAACGCCGTGACCAGCATGAAAAACTGCGCGTCGCCCCTGGGTATCACGCCCTCCGCCAGCGCCAGCGTTAAAATCACGAAGGCGAATTCGCCGCATTGGCCCAGCATCACGGCGGTTTCGGCGGCGGCGTGTTTCTGCACGCCAAAACCGCGCGCGACCGCGAACAATATCGCCGCCTTCGCAACGCCGATGCCGATGACCGATGCCAGCAGCCAGCCGATATCCTCCGCCACTTCATGCAGGTCGACGCCAAGGCCGACCGACAGGAAAAACACGCCCATCAGAAGCCCCTTCACGGGCGCCACGATGTCCTCCACATCCTTGCGGTATTCCGTTTCCGCCAGCAAAAGCCCGGCCAGGAACGCGCCCAGCGCCGCCGACAGCCCCGCATATTCGGTCAGCATGGCGGAACCGATCACGATAAACAGCACGAACGACATCAGCCATTCGCGCCGGCGGTGCGGCTTCACGATGCGCAGCAAGGGCGGCAGCAGCCGCATGCCGATCACGAAAATCAGCGCAATCGCGCAGACGCCGATGACAAGCGCCTTGATGATCGGCAGCAGCAGGTCGTCGCCTTCGTTCGTGGCAAAGGCCGACACCATCGCCAGCACCGGCACCACCATCAAATCCTGCATCAGCAGGATGGAAAAACACAGTTTTCCGGCGGCGCTGCCTTCGCTCTTTTTCTCCTCCAGCAGCTGCATGACGACGGCGGTCGATGAAAACGACAGGCAGGCGGCCATCAGGATCGACACCTCGATGCCGTTGCCGAAAACGCGCGCGAAGGTGAAAATGACAAGCGACGTCGCCACCACCTGCGCGCCGCCGATGCCGATCACCTCGCGGCGGCGGTCCCACAATTCGTTGATCGACAGTTTCAGGCCGATCATGAACATCAGGAACACGATGCCCAGCTCGGCGAATTTCTGCAGCGCGTCTTCGGGCATCGTGATGGTGCCGGCGGCGTCGGCCGCGCTGCCCGCCACCTCGCGGTCGATCCATGCCAGCGGCCCGTTCGGCGCGATCAGCACGCCGCACAGCAAATATCCCAGCACGGGCGTGATCCTGAAACGGTGCAAAAACGGCACGGTCAGCCCCGCGATGCCGAGAACGATCAGGAGCTGGGAAAAATTATGCATGTGGCGACCTTCGTTTGACCCTGCCAAACGGTAGCACAGGCGGGGCGGTTCCCCAACGGTGTGTTACAGGCGCAGCCCCAGCTTTTCGCGGATAAAGGCAAGCGCCGCCCCGGCCTCCGCTTCCCCCTCGAAGCTTTCGCCAAGCGTGATGTCGCCGCCCTGCTTCAGCTTGCCGAAGACGCGGTAGAATTTTACCTGCCGGCCGTTTTTCTGTCCCGCGCTGCTGCTGTCATGCGCCAGCGACACGATATCGTCAAGCGCGGCGTATTGCCTTTTCACCGGCATCCCGAACAGGCGGCGCACCGTTTCCACCCCGCCGCCCATGCTGTCGCGCTTCACGGTCAGCGAATTGCCGACGGCATAGATGCAGCCGGTGAATACCAGCAGGCCGACGCCGCCGAAAATCGCGCCGCCGAACCATGCGTTTTCCTTCATAAACAGGAAAATGCCCGCGCCCGCAAAGACCGCGCCGAACACGATGCCGATCAGGCCGGAAAAGGCGTTGCGCCCCATCGGGTAAAACATGGCGTCGCCCTGCATCGTGATGCGGGCGCGCGCGCCGCCTTCGGCGTCGGTTTTCGTCGCCTGCGCAATCGCCGCCGCCGCGCGGTCGTCGATGCGCGACCTGGCCGTGCCGGGATAGGCGGGAATTTCGTAATCGCGGTTGATATCGGCGCCCGGCAAATCCGCCTGCAGGCTGAGCCGCCAGAGGTCGTAGGCGTCGCCCTCGCGCAGCGCGTCCGACGGCGGCAGGCCTGCGGGAATGTCGAAGCGGAACTGCACGCGCGTGCCGTATAATCCCGGCTCCGCATAGCCGATCACGCTTTGCTCCCAGCCGTTCTTTTCGCGGCGCGACCTGTTCTTGCCCGAACCGCTTTTGAAGCTATGGACGCAAGCCAGCGTGATGCGGAACCGGTGCGCGGAATCGAACGGCACGGGCAGCTCGAACGTGCCGCCCGCCTGCCCGCCGATCGCGGCGGGAAAGGGGTCGAGCGCGACGGGCGACGCGCCAAAGCGTTTCCATTCCAGCGTGCGGCGCACCGCCCAGACCAGAAGGCCGATGCCGACCAGCGGGAACAACAGCGCGATCAGCGCGGCGTAATTCTGTTTTTCGACCACTTCTTCGCGCAGCATAAAGGGCAGCGGCGCGGAAACCAGGTTCCAGACGGCGGCGAAAATCCACGCGAAATACATCGCGCCCTTCGATCCCGATTTTATCTCGTTCGACTGCCAGTCGGTGTTGGCAAGCCACGGAGAATCCGCGATGCCCAGCGCAGCGGGGTTCAGGCGGCGTTTTTTGTAGAACGCGGCCGCGATCACGCCGATACCTACGCCGCCGAACAGCACGGCGAACAACGCCTTGAACCCGACCATGCCCCAGCGGATGTCGCGGTAGATGACGGCGCTATAGGGCATGGCGGGGTCGACATAAACCTCGATGCTGCGGCCCTCGCTCGCGGCGACGGCCAGCGCCGCGCCGCGTTCTTCATGCGCATGGCCGATATTATCGGCGCCGCTGTCGATCGACACGCGGCTGGCGGTGTAATCCTGCCCCTGATAATTGTATTTGTATTCGGCATAGGCGCGGTAGGTGGTCGAGCCTTCGTCGTCGGTGTTTTTCTCGACGCCGCCTTTCAGCACCTGCGCCTGCACGGGCGCCCACTGCTTCATCGCTTCGGCTTCGATAAAGCTGCTGATGATGGAATATGTCGCCCAGATGCCGACGCCCAGGAACGGCAGGGCGAACAGCGTCATGAAAATCCGGCTGCCCACGTCAAATCCTTAAAAAGAATATTTACGCGCCGGACGGGCGGGGAGACTGCGCAGCCGGCTTCGACGCCGGCTCCGCCGGCATATTCATAGGTTGCCAGTTGACGGATTTTTGCGCAAGGCGGTCGAGGATGATGGCGGCGGCATTGTCGTTGAACGGCATCGCCACATGGCCGCTGCTGATGCGGATGTTTTCCTGCTGCTTGCCGCCGGTGTTCAGCGCCTCTTTCCAGCCGGCGACCCAGTCATTGGTGGAAAACAGCGAGGTGGTGGGCACGGGCGGCGCGATGCGGGGGTCGGTGCCTTGCGTGCCGTAATATTCCTGCACATGCGCCACGCGCTCGTCGATAGCACCGCCGGAATCGCGCTGGCCGAACGGCGCGCCAAGGGTAATGACGTTCGCGACCAGTTCGGGGTGGCGGCGCGCCAGCTCGCGCGCATAGACGCCGCCCAGGCTATAGCCGACGATGGAAACGGGGCGGTTGCCGTTTTCCTCGTAAATTTTCTGTAGGTGCTTTTCCAGCTGGTCGGCCTTCGATTTGCTGGGGCCCATATTCATGCCGGCTTCCCAGCCATAGACGGTATAGCCGTGGTCGCGGATGGCGTGCTGCAATTCGGTCATGTGCAGGTCGTTGCCGAAAAATCCGGGAATGACCAGCACCGCATGGCCGTCGCCGCGCGGGGCGGTCGCGATGCTGGCGGTCGCGGGTGTTTGCGCCTCGGCCGCCTGCACGGTTGCGGTCAGCGCCGGCGGTTCGCTTTGCAGCGCGTTCACGCCGCTTTGCAATGCGAAACCGCCGCCCAGCAGCGCCGTGGTGGTCAGCGCATAGGCGGCGAAAGTTTTTGCGATTTTCTTGTTCTTGTCGTTCATGGCTTTAATAGCCTCTGCCCAAATATGCGCAAACGGTACGCCTGTGCATAAAAACCGTCAACCAAATTGCGGAAAATATCAGAGTACCACAATCTTCCTAAGTGGATGATTTTTAGGCATTTTTTTAATCTTGTTGGCGAGTTTCATTCGCAACTGGGCATGTTCCGCGCCGCTGAGGTCGATTTTACGGCCGTCCAGCCGGATGCCGCCCTTGCGGAACGCGCCTGCCAGCACCCGCGCGCCGAGGTAAAAGGTGTCCGAGTCGGTCTTGGCCTTCAGCGTGATGACGGCCAGTTTTTCCATCGCTTCCTGCGGCTTCAGCTTTTTCAAGGGCGCGAAATCGTGGCTGATTTTCGCAAGGCGCTTGGGCGACGGCGTGCATTTTTCGGCGTATTCCGCCGCGATTTTTTTCGTCTGCGCGGGCGTCAGACGGGAAAAATCCGCCGTTTGCGCGTCGCAGATAATTTTGTCGAGCGTGAAGGTTGTCAGGTGCGAATTCTTGCCCAGCAGCATGGCGACCGCCGCGCGTTTCCATCCCGCATATTCAAGGTTCGCGCGCGCACCTTCGTCGAACCGCTGGAAATGGCGCAATGCGGCGAAGCCGTCGGCGGCGTTTTCGCTTTTCGTGCCGTTAAACTGGGGCAGCAGCGCATGGCCGGTTTCGTGATCAAACGTGGCGACATCGTCGGCCGCGCTTGGTTTCTGGCCGAACACGGCGTGGCGGTCGGGGTGGAACACCAGCACGCCCAGGTTTTTCTTGTTGTCCTCGCGGCTGACGGCAAGATGGAAAGACGTTTTCAGGCGCTTCGCGTCGCGCACCATTTTTTCGACATCGGCGATCTCGTCGTCATCGACGCCCTGATTCACAAGGTCGGCCGAATAGGCGTCGGGCGCAACTTCGCCCGCATGGATAAACAGCATATTGCCGCGCAGTTCGGGGTGATCTTTCTGCGCGCGCCTGGCCGCTGCGTTGAAATCGAAACGCAGGCTTGTACCCGCGTCATTCGCGGGCTGTTTTTTGGGCTTTGCTGTCATATAGGATTATCTTAAGGTACAGGGGTGGCAGGTCAATGCCCATAATTTACCCTCTTTTACGCGGTGCAGCATGGCGACGGGCGACGATTTCAAGACAAATGATTTGAAGACGACGGCTTTGCAGATGAAGCGGGCGGAAAAGATCCGCAAATACCTTGATACCCGCAACGCCCCGCCGTCGGGCGAGGCCGATTTCCTGACCGGTCTTTCCAGCGACGCGACGCTGACCGTCATCATCCTGTGCGACGATATGTTCAAGCGCTCGGGGCTGACGGGCGCGCTGCCGTGGGAACAATATGCGGTGCTGTGCGGCGTCTGCGCCTGCCTGACCGACGCGATCACGCAATTCACCAACCTGCCGCGCGAAGCCTATTCCTACATGCTGTCCGACAGCATCAATTTCCTGCTGGCCGGCGCCGACCGCGATCAATGGGGCAAGCGCGAGGAAACCTACGGTTTCGCGGTCACGCAGTACAAGCACATGATGGGCAAGCCGTCATTGTCGCCCTTGGCCGATGCGCTGGGCGGCGCGTTTTACAGCTTCATCGACACGCACGACACGGCGCAGCTGGATATCATGCAGGAAAATTTCGACAAGCTGATGACCGCGCCCGACGTGCCGGATTCGCTTCGCAAATTGCAGGAAGAAATGAAAAAGCCTTAATTCTCCCTCTCCTTTGGGAGAGGGCGGGGCCCATCGCTCTTGCGATGGGAGGGTGAGGGTACTTCCGTCGGCTTCAGGCGCATACGTTCACCAAGTACCCTCACCTCTGTCGCTGACGCGACATCTCCTCTCCCAAAAGGAGAGGAGAGAAATTAAAGGTCGAAGCTCTTGCCGCGCGGTTTTTTGGGCGCAGGCGTTTCGGCGGCCAGTTTCGCTTCGAGCTTTGAAAACAATTCATCCTTGGCGGTCAGGAAACGCGCGGCCAGCGGCGATCCGTCGATATTGGCGAAGGATACTTCATCCTGCCCGAACGACGCCTTCACATGCGCCAGCACATCGGCGGTCTTGCCGCCCAGCGGCTCGCCCTTGGCAACCGATACCAGCATGTTTTCCATCAGCACCACGCCCGATGCCGCGCGGGCATAGGCGATGACGGGGGGCAGGGGCTCGCCCGGGCGCGCGCCCATCAGCGGCTCGATCGCGTTCTCCACCTCGGGGCCGTAATTCATGATCAGGTTGGGCATGTCCATATACAGCAGCTGCGGCTCGATCACCAGCGCGGCGCAGATCATGGCGGCTTCCTTCTGCGCGTTCGTGCCCTGCGCTTCCTGCTCGATCAGGCGGTAGGCCTGCTGCTGGAACGCCGTGATATGCGGAGCTTGCGGGCCCAGCATGTCCTGTACCATGCCGTCATTGCGCGACAGGTCGAATTGCAGCAGGCGCGGATATTTGCGGTACAGGTCGTTCATGGCTTTACCTTTTCCGCAGTTCGCGCGGATGTGAATTCAAATTTTATGGGCTGCCGCGACTCTCGCAAATAAGCGGAA
>JADYYV010000053.1 GCA_020853455.1 Alphaproteobacteria bacterium
GATATAAGTAATGTTTTCCATGTCAGACCACCTTGTTCTTTTGCACCTGCCCCGTTTGTGTTTTGTCGGTCGCAGGCGTTTAACCCAAGACAACAGATGCGAGATCCGTGCCAGATGGTATTTCCTATTGTTTTCAACGATTTGATTTAACGCCCGCGCGCCGCGATTGCCGGAAGACCGCTTTTGCCCCTGACAGCGCACGGAATTTTTTGCCCGCCTGAAAATTTCCGGAATAATTCGGCGCAACGCGCCCGGGGCCACTTATAAAATGCGACTGACAAAATATATTAATCGTGGCACGATATATGCAGGGTTTTAAGGAGTTTAAGGGCAATCCCTCATACGGATTGCCATAAGAGATTGGGGTCTCATGGCTGACGCTAAAAAAGCCAAAAGCGATGACGGCGATTTAAAAGCCGATCCGAAGAAACCGGGCGCGCCCGCGCCGGACGGCGAAGCGCCCGCGGCCGAGGGCGCGGAGGGCGAGGCGCCCCCGTCGAAATTCGGCAAAAAGAAAATCATCCTCTTCGCGCTTGTGCCGGTCCTCATTCTGGCGGGCGGCGCGGCTGCGGCGTGGAAGATGGGCTATCTCGACAAATTCCTGCACAAGCAGCTGGATTGCAGCACGATCCAAGAAGGCGATGCCGATTACCAGGCCTGCGTGGAAGAAATGGCCAAGGCGCAAAACGGCGGCCCGCCCGGCGTTTTCATGGCGATCCCCGACATGATCGTGAACCTGAACAGCACATCGAAACAGCCGCGCTTCCTGAAGGTCGCGCTGAAGGTGGAGCTGGAGGATTCGAAATCCGAAAAAGCGTTCGAGATATTGATGCCCCGCGTGGTCGACCAGTTCCAGGCTTACCTGCGCGAGCTGCGCGTGGAAGACCTGCGCGGATCAAGCGGCATGTACCGCATGAAGATCGAATTGCTGAGCCGCGTGCGCGCGGCCGCGCCCGACATTAAAATCCGCGACGTCCTCTTTCAGGAGTTCCTTGTCCAATGACAGCGCCCCCGAAAAATCCGTCTGACGTAGAGGTCACGGCCGAAGACAAGATGAAGCTGGAACAGGAATGGGCCGCCCAGCAGCACGACGAAGACGCGCCGCAGGACGAAGGCCGCATTCTGGACCAGAAGGAAATCGACAGCCTGCTGGGCTTCGACGATCCGGGCGGCAAGGCCGAAAAAACCGGCATCATGGAGCTGATCAACTCGGCGCTCGTGAACTACGAGCGACTGCCGATGCTGGATATCGTGTTCGACCGGCTGGTGCGGCTGATGTCGACATCCTTGCGCAACCTGACCTCGGACAACGTCGAGATTTCGCTCGACCATATTTCGTCGGTGCGGTTCGGCGATTACCTGAATTCCATTCCGCTTCCCGCCATGCTGGGCATCTTCCGCGCGGAGGAATGGGACGACCACGGGCTGATGGTCATCGACAGCTCCCTGATCTATTCGATTGTGGACGTCCTGCTGGGCGGCAGGCGCGGCACATCGGCGCTGCGCGTCGAAGGCCGCCCCTATACCACCATCGAAACGAAACTGATCGAGCGCATGCTGCATGTCGTGCTGAACGACCTGTCATCCGCTTTCGACCCGCTGTCGCCGGTCAGCTTCCGCCTTGACCGCATCGAAACCAACCCGCGTTTTGCGACGATCACGCAGAGCAACAACGCGGGCGTGCTGGTGCGCCTGCGCATCGACATGGGCGACCGTTCCGGCCGCGTCGAGATCATGATCCCCTATGCGACGCTGGAACCGATCCGTGAATTATTGCTGCAGATGTTCATGGGGGAAAAATTCGGCCGCGACACGATTTGGGAAACCCACCTGACGCGCGAGTTGTTCCAGACCGATATCCAGCTTTCCGCTATCCTGGGCGAAACCACCATTCCGCTCGATGACCTCGTCAATCTTGAAATCGGCTCTACCTTTATGCTGAACACGCGACCGAACGACTTGATCGAGATGCGCGTGGGCGAACATGCGATGTTCATGGCGAAAGTCGGCCAGAAGCAAGGCCAGATCGCCTGCAGCATCGAGGAATATATCGAGCCCGAGAAATCCGAGGACCAGTAAATGAACCCGATGGTCGGCCTGATTTTCGATGTAGTAATTTTGGCGGCGCTGGGCGCCACCATCATGTATGCCCGCCGCCTGTCGGAACAGTTCAACAAGATGCAGGCGGATAAGCAGGCCTTCGAACAGCTGATCGCCGCGCTGAACCTTGCATCAAGCCGCGCGGAGGGCGCGATCAAGGCGCTGAAGGACGCCGTGCTATCTGGCGGCGATCAATTACAAGATAAAGTAAACAAGGCCCGCGCGCTGTCGGACGAGTTGGAGATCATGATTCAGGCAGGCGACAATCTGGCCGAGCGCCTGTCGGGCGCCGCCGAAAATTCGCGCAAGAAACCGCAGAATTCCGCCCCCGCCCTCACCGCCCGCGCCGATATGGTTGAGGATGACGACACGCCGCAGCCCCGCACCCGCGCGGAGAAAGAGCTGCTGGAGGCGCTGAAAGCGAAACAGCAGTCATGACCGAACAACAGAAAAAGAAATTGCGCCCCTTCAGCATTTTCAGCGCGCTGGTCGTCGTGGCGGGCGTCGCCTTCGCCTTTCGTCTTGTCAACGTCGTAACCGTGATCGGGCACGAGGCCGGAATCACGCGCGAGGCGGATGCGCAGGAGGCCGTGAATGAAAACCCGCCGCCCCTGACCAAGGAAGAACTGCAAAAGGCCGTGGCCGACACCGCGCGCAAGACCGAAGAACTGCCCGATGCCGCCACCAGCCGCGAGCCCGCCGCGACGCCGTCGGGCGCGCAGGCGAACCCGCCGCCTCCCGATGACGAAGACACGCGCGCCTACAGCGCATCCGAGGTCGAAGTGCTGCAATCGCTGTCGAAACGCCGCGACGAGCTGGACAAGCGCGAGCGCCTGATCGGCGAGCGCGAGGCGCTGCTGACCGCCGCAGGCCAGGAAGTCGACCACAAGATCGCGGAGCTGAACCGCCTGAAAAGCGAGATCGAGGCGCTCCTGGGCAAGCAACAGACGATGGAGGAAGAACGCCTCGTCAGCCTTGTGAAAATCTACGAAGGCATGAAGCCGAAAGAGGCCGCGACGATTTTCAACACGCTCGACCTTGATGTGCTGCTGGAAGTGATCGGCCGCATGAACGAGCGCAAGGCGTCGCCGATTCTGGCGGCGATGGAGCCCGACAAGGCGCGTATCGTGACCATTCGCCTGTCGGAAAAAGAAAAACTTCCGGTCGCCGCACCGCAAGGCAAGCCTAGTGCCGCAGCACCTGCCGACACGCCGCTCAATCTGCCCAACCGCAACGCCCCCACTCCTTAACAATTGATTAACCCCAGTTGAGCGACAATAGCCTTTAGGGGGCGCATCTATCGTGACCGTCGATAAAGACATGCACATTCTTGTCGTGGATGATTTTTACACGATGACGCAGCTTGTGCGCGGGCTGCTGAAAAGCCTCGGCTTCCACAATATCGAGGAAGCGCGCGACGGCGGATCGGCGCTGCAAAAGATGGCCGAGAAAAGCTACGGTCTTGTCATTTCCGACTGGAACATGAAACCGATGAGCGGCATCGACCTGCTGCGCGCCATCCGCGCGTCCGGCGATAACGTGCCGTTTATTCTGGTCACGGCGGAAAACACCGTGGAAAACGTGCTGGAGGCGAAGGCCGCCGGCGTGAACGGATACATCATGAAGCCGTTCAATGCGGGCACTCTGAAATCGCGGCTGGTGGCTGTGCTGGGCGAATTCTAAATCAACAAACCGTAACCCCGGCCTTCGCCGGGGTTACGGCTTTTAGTGTTGAAAGCTTATCCTGACGATCCATTTTTTCGCGCGTTATCTTCGCCTGCGGGAACTGCGTTTCGACGACCCTCATCAAAAATCCGTCGGCTTCGGTCTTCGCCAGCTTGCGCCCGTCCGGATGATGCCATGCCTTGGCATAGGCCTCGATAATCTCGCCCTGCTGCTCCAGCCCGAAATCGGAGAATTTGGAATCTTTTGTCAGCGTGAATTCATACTGACCGAAGTTCTTCAGCGGGTATCTGATATTCGCGCCCTGCCAGATATGCGTCATTTCATGCAGGAAGAAGCCGTATTTATACGCGCCTTCCGCGCTGTAATCGCGTGACTTGATATTGTCGCCGAAGAAATCGACCTGATGGGTGAAGGGCATGACAGTGCCCTGCTTGCCCTTCATAAAATGCGTCCAGTGCGACGCGTCCTTAAAATGTTTGCGGATTTTCGCGGCATCGACCTGATCTCCAAAAATCTGCTCGACCGCCTGCCGCTCGCCGGGGGTGAGTTTTTCGCCGCCGCGATAGGCGGTCTGGATAAGGCCCGCATAGCCCAGCGTCGCCACCAGCGCGGTGCCAAGCACCGCCTTGGTAAAGGCCTTCGCCAGTCTGCCGATGCGCTGCAATCCCATGCCGCCCCATAATAAATATGAAGACGCAATTATAGCACAAACCATAAATTATGGCAATTATGCCGCGCGGGGCGGCCTAGGCTGCTGCTGATGCCGCTGCGCCGCCCGTTCGGCATCCTGCCGGTCAAGGTTTTCGCGCGTGATCTTGGCCTGTGGGAACTGGCGTTCCACCACATCGCGCAGGATGCGGTCTTCGTCGGTTTTCGGCAGCACGCGCCCCTTGGGGTGGATCCAGCGTTCCGCGTAATGCTCCACCAGCTCCGCCTGCTGTTCGGTGCCGAACTGGGCGAAGCGCGCGCCTTCGATCAGCTGGTAATCGTAACGGCCGATGGCGTGATGGGAAAAACGCATATGCTGCCCCTGCCACACATGGGTCGCTTCATGCAGGAAAAAGCCGTATTTGCTGCGGGTATCTTTGCTGTAGTCTTCCGACCAGGCGGAAGGCGTGAAGAAATCGATATGGCTGAACGGCGGCAAAACCGTGCCCTGATATTTGCGGAAGAAATGGGTGGGGTCGTCCTGTTCCTTGAAATGCTTGCGGATGCGGGTCGTATCGACCTGATCGCCGAAAATCTGCTGGACGGCCTGCGCCTCCCCCGGTGTCAGCTTTTCGCCCTTGCCCGCATAGGCAATGCCGTGGAGCCCCGCATAAGCGACCCCGCCTGTCAGCAATACGCCTGCGACAGCCTTGGCGAAAACCTTCGCCAATTTCTTCACGCGTTTAAACGCCATCAATCGTCACCCCGTAACTGGTGCATCATGAATCTATGTTTGTTGCATGAAAGGCTATCACACGTTCAAAATCGGTCAATGGTGTTTCGGAAGATATTGATTTTGCAGTGCAGCAGGCCTAAATCTTGGTTATGAAGAAAGAAACGCGCAGCGATGTTCTGATTATCGGCGGCGGCCTTGCGGGGCTGACGCAGGCGGCGGTGCTGGGGCGCGCGGGCGTCGATGTTGCGGTCATCGACCGCGAACCGCCGTCAACGCATCTGAACGCCGCCTATGACGGGCGCACCACCGCGATTTCTTTCGCGTCGCACCGCGTGCTGCAGGCGGCGGGCGCGTGGGATGCGATGCAAAAAGACTGCTGCCCCATCCTCGACATTCGCGTGGCCGACGGCAATGCCCCGCAGTTTTTGCATTTCGCGACCGACGAAGACGCGAATGGCGAACCCTTTGGCTGGATCATCGAAAACCGGCTGATGCGCAAATACCTGTTCGAAAACCTGCGCGGTATTGAAAGTGTCACGCATCTCGCGCCCGTGGAAATATCGGAATTCGTGCAGAATGACGCCAGCGCGGGCGTGAAACTGAAAGACGGCCGCACGCTTTCCGCGCCGCTGCTGATTGGCGCGGATGGCCGCCAGTCGCCCACACGCAAGCACTTGAGCATCGGCGTGAAGGAATGGTCTTACGGACAGGCGGCGATTGTCTGCAACGTGACGCATGATCTCGACCATGAAAATGTCGCGCTTGAACATTTCCTGCCCGCGGGCCCTTTCGCCGTTTTGCCGATGACGGATGACGAAAACGGCAATCACCGCTCATCCGTCGTCTGGACGGTCGAGGACAAGGAAGCGGCAAAGATTTTGAAACTGGAACCCGCGACATTCGACGCGCGGCTGCAGGAATTGTTCGGCGAACATCTGGGCGGCGTCGCTGCCGTGTCGAAACCGATGGCCTATCCGCTCGGCCTGATGCATGCCGATACATATACGGCGGCGCGGGTCGCCCTGATGGCGGAGGCGGCGCATGTCGTCCACCCGATCGCGGGACAGGGCCTGAACCTGTCGATGCGCGATATCGCCGTGCTGTCGGAACTGGTGGTGAGTCGCATGAAGCTGGGGCTCGATATCGGCAGCCCCCGATTGCTAGCGGATTACGAAAACTGGCGGCGTGTCGATACGCTGCTGATGGCAGGCTTCACCGACCTGCTCAACCGACTGTTTTCTAACAATATGCAATCGGTCGGCCTCCTGCGCGACATGGGCATTGGAATCGTTGACAAAATTCCGGCGCTGAAAGGGTTTTTTGCCCGTCAGGCGATGGGTCTGGGCGGGACTGCCCCCAAAATTATCCAGGGCCTGCCCCTTTAACCTTTTATTCATTTGATATTTATAGGTTTTTTTCTTGACGATTTTGGGAGTCTTGGGCAATCTAGAGTCTCAGGCTCTTGAAAAACAAGGATAAGCGCACGCCATGACCAAATCAGAATTGATCCTCAAGCTGGCCGAATTGAACCCGCATCTCTACCAGAGCCATGCGGAGCAAATCGTGGACACCATTTTTGAAGAGATTACAAAGGCTTTGGCGAATGGCAGCCGCGTCGAACTGCGCGGCTTCGGCGCATTCTCGGTCAAATCCCGCAAGGCGCGCATGGGCCGCAACCCCCGCACCGGCGAAACCGTGAAAGTTGACGACAAGCGCGTGCCTTTCTTCAAAATCGGCAAGAAAATGCATGAACGCCTGAACGGAATCGTTTCCGACGGCGAAGACGACATGAAGGACTAATCGCGGAGGTTTACGTCCGTGAAGTACCTGACCTGGCTGATCACCATCCCGTTAACCATTTTTACCGTGCTTTTCGCGGTGTCGAACCCTGCGGAAGTTGCCGTGGGCATCTGGCCGCTGGAGGAAACGAAAAAAATCCCCGCCTGGCTGCTCGGCCTTGGCATGGGGGGCGTCGGTTTTTTTCTGGGCGCCCTGTTTGTCTGGATTCTGGCGCAGCGCACGCATTTCCGTTACTGGCAGGAACAGCGCCGCGCAACACGGCTGGAAAAAGAGCTGGAAGCATTGCAGGCGAAGCACGTCGGCGGAAAAACCGACGCGGTGAAAACGGAAACCGTCACCGCCCTGCCTGCGCCGCCGAACGTGCCGGCCTCCGTGCGTGCCAATCTGCGTTAATCAAATCAGAGTGACGGTTGCGGTTGCAACGCCAGCACGTTTTTCGTGAAGGGGCGCACGTAACCCAGACGGCGCATCGCATGGTCGATCACGTCGCGCGTTTCGGGGTCTTTTTCCACCTGCTGCTGCGCCTTCAGCGCGTCAAGTACCGGCGCGGCAGCGGCGCGGTTGGTGGTGGCGGTCAGTAGCCCCTCGACGATATGGCGGCGGTGCAGCGGATCGGTTTCAACGGCAAGCGTGTTCAGCAACACAGGCGCCGCGATATTCGCGCCCAGTTCGCCCGATTGCGCGATATGTTTCAGGTTCAGGATGCTCAGGCGGCGCTGGTCGCGCGACGAGGATCCGGACAGTTGTTTTTCAATCACGACCGCAACAGCCGCCGGATGTTTTTCCGACAGGCGCGCAAGTCCGTTCGCGTTGCCCGACAGCGCTTCGATACGGCTGGCCATCGCAAAACCGTTCGCCAGCGCATCGAGCGCGGCGGGGAAGGAGGTTGCGCTGGAAAGCGCGATATTGGTGATGTTTTCGGCGATCTTGTGCGCGGCGAAACCGTCGGTTTCCTTGGCCGCCGCCTGGCTCAGGTGCTTCACAGCCGCGACCGCCTGCGACGGGTATTTCTGGCCGAGCTTGCCGAGGCTTTGCGCGTAATCGACGCGGGTGAAGGAATCTTTTTCGTTCAGCAGCAGCTGCCCGATGGACTCGACCGCGAACGGAGCGGCGGCGGCCGAAGCCAGCCCCAGTTCCAGCAGCGCGCCTTTCTGGTAGCCGCGGGCGTAATCGTCATTTTCGCGCGCCAGCAGCGTGGCAATCGCGCCCGCCGCGTTCATCGCCTGCGACGGCTGTGCAAGGCCGATATCGCGGATCAGCCCGGCCGCCATATAACGCATGCCGGAGTCGCTATCCGTTGCAAAAGCGCCCAGCAGCACCGCGGTGGTATTGCCGTTCAGGGTTTTCGCGTCCTTGACCGCCGCGTCGCGCAGCAGTTTCGCCGTGATCCAGCGCGAGCCGTAATCGGTTATATGGGGCAGCGCGTCGGCCAGCTGTTGAGCGGCAGGCGTGGCGGCGCCGTTGAAGCTGGCGGCATATGATGCAAGGTCCTTGCGCGCTTCTTCCCGCTCGGTGATGCTCAGCCCTTTTTGCGCAAGGCGGTTCAACGTGTCGCGCAGGCTGATATCGTCGTTGGAAGCGGGCATGATATGTCTCGTCTGTTATTTCAAAAAACATCGTCCTTCGTGGTTTTCCGCCGGAAGGGTCGAAAAAAGACGGTATCAATAAAGGTTACGCCTTCGTTAATCTTATGTCAATTAATCCGTTGTTAACTATTTTAACCGATTGAATTAACTAATGTATTCTGATATGTTTTTCATATTATGACCGACTCGCGTATAGACCCGGAA
>JADYYV010000054.1 GCA_020853455.1 Alphaproteobacteria bacterium
ACGAAAACCGCGCTGTTCACGGTCGAGGGATCGGAAGACGATATTTCCGCGCCCGGCCAGACGACCGTCGCGCACAAACTGGCGGCGGGCCTGAAACCCGAACAGAAATTCCACCACCTGCAAGACGGCGTCGGCCATTACGGCACCTTCAGCGGGCGCGGCTGGCGCGAAGGCATTGCGCCGCGCATCACCGGCTTTATCCGCGATATCGGCAAAAAGAACGGCATTGATTACGCACCCGCATCGAACGCCGTGAAACCCGAAAAATGGCCGGAAAACAAGCAGCCGCCCGCGGCAAAACCGCCGAAACTGGCCGCATAATCAGCCCCTTACCCAAGGTTTAGGCTAATTAAACCCTTTCGGTGATAGAATACGGGTATCAAAATCTTATGTCCGGGATGCCGCGCGCATGGCGAAAAACACCTTTAACCAGAAATCCCCCGACCCCGCCGCCGCCGAAAAACTCGGGCAGGAACTGCTGAAGGAAATTCAGGGCGACGCCGACATCGCGCATATCCGCAAACTGATCGCACTGGGCGCGAACCTTGAAGCGCGCGACGACAAGGGCAATACGCCCGTGCTGGCCGCCACCTTCCGCACGCAGAACCATGTGGTAAAGGAATTGCTGGGCGCGGGCGCCAACCCCGACGCCGAAAATAACGCGGGCGGTTTTCCGCTGATGCTGGCGGCCATGATGGGACCGCCCGAAAACCCCGACCTTGCGCAGATGCTGATCGACCACAAGGCGCAGGTGGACAAACCCTATAAAACCCTGACGCCGCTGATGTGGGCGGCGCAGCGCGGGTTCAAGGATGTCGTGCGCGTGATCGGCGAACATGCCGACATCATGCTGAAATCGACCGGCAGCACGCAGCAAAACGCCATCGAATGGGCGGAAAACAACCGCAAGATGGGCGTCGTCGCCATCCTGAAAAACATGCAGGAAGCCAAGGAATCCCGCAAGGCCGATGACGCAAAACGTGCCGCCGAAAAGGCCGCGCAGGCGGCAGCGGAGGAAAAACGCGACACCTTCGAACACGCGATCGAAGGCATGCATACCGACCGCGCGGTCGCCGCGCCCAAAGTGGCAAAGTTCAAGAAACGCGCGCCCGTTCCGCAGAAATGAACGCAGCCCCGCCCTTCAACAGGAAATCCGTCGATCCTGAAACGGCCGAAAGGCTGGGACAGGAATTGCTGGTGCAATTGCAGCGCCGCAACACGAACATGGACAAGGTCCGCAGCCTGATCGAACAGGGCGCGAAAATCGACGCGCGCGACAGCGCGCGCAACACGCCGCTGCACGGCGCGGTCGGCAAGCGGCATTTCGAGGCGGCAAAATTATTGCTGGAAGCGGGCGCAAACCCGAACGCCGTCAGCGAAAACGGCATGTTCCCGCTGATGTGGACGATGGAGGCTCATGCGGCGGGCAGCGACGCGATTGCGCAGCTGCTGATCGACCACGGCGCGAAGACCGGACAGATATATAACGACCGCACGCCGCTGATGTGGGCGGCGGATGGCGGCTATACGGATATCGCGGCCGTGCTGGCCCCGTCATCCGACATCATGGAAAAATCGCGCGGTAAAACACCCCGCACCGCGATCGATTACGCCGAACAGGCAAACCGCCCGGAAATCGCCGATATGCTGCGCAAAACCCATAAACAAAAAGAAATCGACGCCATCGCCCTTCAGCGCAAAAACTTTGACGACGCTGTGGGCGGCATGGCGACCAGGCGCAGCGTTTCCGCCCCACGCACCGCGCGCTTTCGCAAAGCGCCTGTTTCACAACAATAATTCCGGCCCGCCGGCGCTTTGACCAAAATCAAGGCAGGCATGCGGCACCCGTGTTCTGATGGTATCAGGCCTTAAAAAAAAGGCCTGTAACAGCAGGAGAAGGAAAATGGGTGCAGGATATAACGTAAACTGGACGGGTAGCGCGGCGCAGGTTGTATTGCTGGCCGCAAGTATCGGTACAGGCATCCTGAGCGGCCAGGCCGTAACGACCGGCATATTCCAGTGGTGGATCTACCCTGCCCTGATCGGCCTGTTTGCGGCAACCTTCGTGCTGCATCACATCCGCGACCGCGCCAGCCGGAATTAAAAACGAATTACGGCCCTGAAGCTGCTGGCGGCTTGTATTTCGGCTTGCCCAGATCCGGCGCGTCGATGTCGGGCTTTTTCGGCGCGTTTTCGCCGGTCAGCTTGTTCATCGTATTTTCAAGTTCATCAAGCCGCGCCTGCAGACCTTCGATCTTGCGTTTGGCGGCGGGCGAAAATTCTTCCTCCAGACCCTTTTTCAGCGTCGGGTTGCGGCGTTCAAAATCGTCGCGTTCGTTTTGCAGGGCGGTGATGGTGCGATCCACCTCCTGCAGCGCTTTTTCCAGACGCTTCACTTCGCGGCGATAGGTGACGAAGCCAAGCCCGCTCATGGCCGCCAGCGCCGTGCCGAGGCCGCCCAGCAGCGTCAGATCGGCGGCAATCGCGAGCGCGCCGACACCCGTCCAGAAACCCAGCTGCACGCCTTCGCGCCGTGAAGCAGTCTTGAACGCCAGCCAGCGGTCGGTCAGTTCGCGGCGTTTGTCATGCAGGGGACGCAGCGGATCATGTTCGGTCATATTATTTCGCCTTCAGCCATGTTTCGGCCATGCGCACCCAGTAGGCCGCGCCAACCGGCAGCACATCGTCGTTGAAATCGTAATGCGGGTTATGCAGGCCGGGATCGTTCGCGGTCTTGCCGGCGCCAAGCGCGATATACGCGCCGGGGGATGCCTGCAGGAAATATGCGAAATCTTCGCCGCCCATCGTGGGGGTGAAGGGCAATACCTTGTCCTTGCCCACCACATCCGCCGCGACCTTGCGCGCGAATTCGGTTTCGGCGGTCGAATTGACGACCGACGGGTAACCCGGTTTCCACGTGACTTCGACATTCGCGCCGAACGCATCGGCAACCGATTTCACGACATGGCGGAGTTTTTGCTCCAGCATCTTGCGGGTTTCGGGTTTAAACGCGCGCACCGTGCCGCCCAGTTCGACGGTATCGGGAACGACGTTCAGGCTTTCGGTGCCCGCGTGGAATTTGCAGACGGAAATCACCGCGCTGTCGGCGGGATCGACCGTGCGCGACACGATATGCTGGATCGCGGAGACGATTTGCGCACCGCAGACGATCGGGTCAATGGTGGTATGCGGGAAAGCGGCATGGCCGCCCTTGCCCTGCACGGTCACGCGGAAGGTATCGGTCGATGCTGTCATCGGGCCTTCGCAGATCGCAAAGGTGCCCTCGGGCTGCCACGGCCAGTTGTGCATGCCGAACACGGCCTCGCAGGGGAATTTGTCGAAGAAGCCTTCCTGCACCATCACGTTGCCGCCCCCGCCGCCTTCTTCGGCGGGCTGGAAGATCGCATAGACCGTGCCGTCGAAATCGCGCGTTTCGGCAAGGTGTTTCGTCGCCGCAAGCAGCATGGCGGTGTGGCCGTCATGGCCGCAGGCATGCATCTTGCCGGAGATTTTCGACGAATGTTTGCAGTTGGTTTCTTCGAGGATATTAAGCGCATCGAGATCGGCGCGCAGGCCGAGGCCGCGTTTGGACGATCCGTTCTTGCCCTTGATGATGCCCACCACGGCGGTTTTCGCCATGCCGCGATGGATTTCAACGCCCCAGCCCTCCAGCAGCTTCGCCACGTAGTCGGAAGTGTTCACGTCCTCGAACGCGGTTTCGGGATGCTGGTGGATGTGCTGGCGCCAGCTTTTGAATTCATCATTCTGGCTTTGCAGTTTTTTAAGAACGGACATTTGTATTTCCCCTGTTATCTAAAGAATTTTTTCAGCCACTTGTCGCGGCGCTGGTGCATGTTCTGGTTTTTGTCGGGCGCGTTGACATCGCCGAAATCGCGGGTGGCGAGGTTCTTGATCTCGTCCTTGAACATTTTAAAGAAGGTGGATTTGTTGAAATCCAGCTCGATCTGCTCGCCGGTTTTTTTGTTGGTGATAACCGGATTGGCGACCGCGTTTTCCATCCATGTCGCCATCGTCGGCAACGCTTCCATGCCGCAGACATACCAGTCGTTTTTGGTGGCATGGCCGTGGGTGACGGTTTTCTTTTTCGCTTCCAGCATGTCGTCGGACGGGTCGCTGCCCATTTCGCGCCAGCCGAGTTTCTTGGCGAGGTTCTGCACGGGTGTCGTTTCCATCTGCGCCACGAACATATTGTCAGGCGGTTCCACCAGGAACGCGCGCAGCGTCTGCATCGCGATCATCGCGTCGAACAGGCCGGGATAGCCGTTCAGCACGCAGCGCGTGGTGCCCAGTTCCTGCCATTTGATGTGTTCCACGCCGTGTTCGTCCTTGGCGCTGTGCGCATAGGTGATGGAGGCCGCGACAATCGTGCCTTTTTCGTCCTCGACGATCACGACCGCGCCGTCTTCGGTCAGCTGCTTCATCAGCTCCGTCTGGCGCTTCAGCACGTTCTTGTGCGAATTGAGGTCGTAGAAATCGGAAATCTTGTCGAAATCGGCATCCTGCGAAAAGCGGATGAAATATTTGGGCGGCTTGGCGTCGGTCACTTGGGTCTCTCCGTTTTACCTGAAGAAGTTTTTGAGCCACTTGTCCCTGCGCTGACGCACATTCTGCTGTTCGTCAGGTTTTTCCACATCGCCGTAAGTTTTGTTGGCCAGTACCCGGATTTCCGGGCCGAACAGTTTGAAGAAGGTCGAACGGCTGTAATCCAGCTCGATCTTCTCCCCTGTTTTCTTGTTTTCTAAAATCGGGTCGTCGATAGATTTCACCATGCGCGTCGCCATGGTCGGCAGCGCCTCGAGGCCGCAGACATACCAGTTGTTGGCGTTCACGTTGGCGGCATCGGCGGGATCGACGCTCTTGATTTTCGCGTCCATCAGGTCCTGCGGCATCGCGCTCATGCGGCGCCAGCCCAGCGCTTCGGCCATGCCCTGCACGGGCGTTGTGTGCATCTGCGCGACGAAGGTTGATTCAGGCGGCTCGACCAGAAAGGCGCGCAGCGTCTGCATCGTGATCATCGCGTCGAACAGGCCGGGATAGCCGTTCAGCACAATGCGGGTTGTTCCGATTTCCTGCCATTGCACGCGCTCTACGCCGCCCTTGTCGACGGTTTTGTGCGGATATGTCATCGATGCGGCGACGATCTGTCCGGCAGCGTCCTCGATCATCACGACCGCGCCGTCCTCGATCAGTTGCTTCATCAATGCCTGCTCGCGCTTGCGCACATTCTTGTGCGCGTTAAGTTCGTAGAACTCCATGAGGTTGTCATGGTCGCTCGCATTGGAGAAGCGGATGAAAAGTTTTTTCGGCGCGTCCGTCACGTAAAGCCTTCTGCTGGATCACGGCCAAGACTCGGCCGCGGTTTTTATTCCAAAATCGGTTTGCTTTAAGAAACTTTTATACTGAAATACAAAGGCCGTGACCAGAGGGGTTGTAAAAATAGCACGGCATTTTCCACCATCTTATAATTTAACAACCCCTTAACTTCCGGAAATAAATGCCGCGCAGGCTTGTTAACCGGCCTTGCGTATAATCTGGTGGAAGCTCACAACCCGAAAGGAAAATACAATGCTGAATAAAATGATGATCGCCGCGCTTGCCATGACCGTTATGACCGCCGGCGCTGCACGTGCCGAGGAACCGTCAGGCGGCCCGGGCCCGGACGGCGGCAAAGGCAGCCCCGAAAAATTCCAGGAACATAAACAAAAGATCCTGCAAAAAATCGACGCGCGTATTGCCGAAAGCCAGAAACGCCGCGCCTGCGTCGCGGCAGCCAGCGATGTGGAAGCGCTCAAGGCCTGCATGCCCGAGCGCAGGGGCGGCCATGAAGGCGGCGGCATGATGCGCCGCAAGCGTGACGGCGGCGGCGACTCCGCACAATAAGTATATCCGCAAAAAAACAATTATATCCGCAAAAAAACGCCGGCGCAGGGTTTCCCGCGCCGGCGTTTTTTCGTTGTTGAAGGCTCGATTATATAGACGGCTTGGGGGCGGCTTTCGGGCGCAGCAGGCCGAAGGTGCGGTCGAGGTTTTCGATGGAATCGGCGATCAGCGCCGCGTTATTGGGCTGATACCCGCCGCCGAACAGCATGGCGATCGGGATTTCTTTTTCCTGCGCATATTTGAAAACCATTTCGTCGCGTTCCATCACGCCCTGCCGCGAGACCGACGCATGGCCGAGCGGGTCGCCGTCCAGAATATCGGTGCCGGCGATGTAAAAGATAAAATCGGGCGTGAAATCCTTGTCGGCATCCGACAATACGCGCTCGATCACGGGCAGGTATTCGGCATCGTTCGCGCCCAGCGCCATCGGCTGGCCGACATTGATGCGTTCTTGCGCCTCCTCGTCCTTGGGGAACAGGTTGCGGGCATAGACATCGACGATGAATACGCTTGGGTCATCCTTGAAATCGCGCGCATAGCCGTCGCCCTGATGCGCGTCGAGGTCGATGATCATGACGTTTTTTATTTCGGGATGTTTCGCGCGCAGGGCCTGCACCGCCAGCGTCACATCGGCAATCGCGCAGAAACCGTGACCGTGATCGGATGACGCGTGGTGATACCCGCCGCCCAGATTCACCGACCAGCCATGTTCCAGCGCCGCCTCCCCCGCCATGACAGACCCGCCCGCCTGATAGCGCATAGGGTCGAGGATTTCCTGGTCGATATCGGTCATCGCCATGCGGCCCACGGCTGGCACCTGGAATATCTTCGCCAGCGACACCGGATCGTGCAGCCGTTCCAGATGCGCCGGCGTATGCACGGCCGCAAGGTCGCTGTCGTTCAGGCGCTGCGGCGCCATTTCCTGCCCCGCCGCGATCAGCCCGCGCCTGACCAGTTCGTTGAAGACATTGCTGGATTTGCGCGTATCGACCGGATGCTCGGCATTCGACACCTCCACCGTCAGATCATACGATGGGCTGTAAATAACGGGTTTTTGCCCCGCGCTGTTGAAAGCCTGCTGTGCCATGAAGCCTTATATTATAGGCATTATAGAGATTCTGTTTTTCGTACTTTAAATCTTTCCGGTGGCGTCGTACTGCCGCGCTGCAATTTTCCGCTCCTGAATTCCAGATAGTATAGGTTATTCTATTTATTATGTCAAATATATGCCTCATTCCCCGCCAAGCCGCTAAGTCCATAATTTTCATAACTTTAATGGCGTATCACGGCACCATATCTTATTGACTCTTTTGCCGCTTATTGCGTATTTTGCCCTCGCAGAATGCGCGCATTCGCGAATGAACAGCTGATGGGAGCGGTATTAGTGAGCCTCACACCCGAAGAACTCAGCCGGAAAATCAAGGAAGCGCGCGTGAAGCAGGGACAAGACCCTGATCCGACCGCGCCGAAACCGGCGCAACCGGCGAACGCCGCGACGGCCAAGGCCATGCGCGCGGCAACCGAACTGGTGGCAGCCCTGATGGTGGGCGGGTTTTTAGGGTACTGGCTCGACACCTGGCTGAATACCAGGCCGCTGTTCATGATCCTGCTGTTTTTCGCAGGTTTCGCGGCCGGGTTCCTGAACATCTACCGCGCCCAGACCGGGCAGGAGTTCAAGGTCGGCATGGGTGAGCTGAAAGACAAAGACGATACGAAGACGGGCGAAAAGGAACAGTAAACGTGGCGCATAGTCCTCTTGAACAGTTTGTCATCAAGCCGATCATCCCCCTGCATGTTGCGGGCTACGATATTTCGTTCACGCAATCGGCCGCATGGATGCTGGTCGCCGTGGTTGTCGCAACAGCGCTGATGACCCTGACCATGCGCAGCCGCGCGCTGGTCCCCGGCCGCTGGCAGAACCTGTCCGAAATGCTCTATGAATTCATCGGCGGCATGGTGAACGACACGCTGCACGAAGAAGGCAAGAAATATTTCCCCCTCGTGTTCTCGCTGTTCATGATCGTGCTGATGGGCAACCTGCTGGGCATGCTGCCCTATTCCTTCACCTATACCAGCCATATCATCGTGACGGGCGCGCTCGCCCTGCTGGTCTTCGCGCTGTCCACCATCGTCGGCTTTGCCCGTCATGGCCTGCACTTCTTCTCCCTTTTCCTGCCCAAGGGCCTGCCCGTGCTGATGATGCCCCTGATCGTCGTGATCGAGGTTATCTCGTACCTGTCACGCCCCTTGAGCCTTTCCGTCCGTCTGTTCGCCAACATGACCGCGGGCCACACGATGCTGAAAGTCTTCGCGGGCTTCAGCGTGGGCCTGATCGCGGCGGGCACGGCAACCGGTTTCCTGAGCGTGATCCCCGTGATCGTCAACATCGCCCTGATCGGCCTTGAACTGATGATCGCCTTCATCCAGGCATATGTTTTCGCGATCCTGACCTGCATCTACCTGAAGGACGCGATTGAACTGCACTAAATCAACAAGAAACTGAACCACAACCAACCCTAAACAGAGGAATACTAAAAAATGGAACCAGCTGCAGCAAAACTCATCGGCGCAGGCATCGCAGTCCTCCCGCTTCTCGGCGTGGGCATCGGCCTCGGCATGCTCTTTTCCAGCATCATCACCGCGATCGGCCGCAACCCTTCGGTTGCTGACGTCGTGAAAAGCACCGGCCTGTTCTACTTCGCGCTCGTGGAAGCTATCGCTCTCTTCGCGCTCGTCGTCGCCCTGCTGATGCTCTTCGTCCTCTAAGGGTAACCTGATACCAAGGATAAACAGATGTCCGCTCGCCTGCTGAACCGTATCTTCCTCAACTCCGTCGGCCTTTTGCTCGGCGCGGCTATCGCCGCCGCTGCTGCAACCGCCAGGGCGGAAGAAACGTCAGCAGGCGCGGAGGCCGTCCCGGCAGCCGAACGCGCCGCCGTATCCGAAAAGATCGAACCCTCGGGCGACAAGGTCATTTCGATGCCTGCGGAAGAACACGCGGTCGAAACCGAAGTCAAAACCGATGTCGGCTTTCCCCAGTTGAAGGCCGAAAGCTATCCCAGCCAGATTTTCTGGCTGTTCGTTTCATTCACCATTCTTTACGTGCTGATGTCGAAAGTCGCCCTGCCCAAAGTCGGCGGCGTGATCGACCAGCGCCGCGCGCAGCGGGAAGGCAACCTGACCCGCGCCGAACAATTGCAGGACGAAGCCGCCAAGGCGAAGGCGTCCTATGAAACCGCGCTGGCCAAGGCGCATGAATCCGCACAGGAAGCGATGAGCGCGGCGGAAGCCGACATCGCCGAGAAAATCGCCGCCGAATCCGCGAAATTCACCGAAGCGACCCGCAAGCGCGTTGTCGCCGCCGAACAGGGCATCGCGAAGGCGAAAGAAGAAGCCCTCGCCTCGCTCGCCGACATCTCCGCCGAAATCTCCGCCGAAATGGTCGGCAAGGTCGCAGGCGTGCAGGTCACCAAGGCCGACGCGAAGAAAGTCGTCACCGACATCATGAAGAAGGAGGCCGCATAATGTTCGAACATCTTCTCCATGACACCGCGTTCTGGGTGGCGATCGCCACCGTCGGCTTCGCGCTCGTCGGCTTCAAAGTCGGCCGCAAGCCGCTGCTCGACATGCTCGACGCGCGCACCGCGAAAATCCGCGCCGACCTCGAAGAAGCCGAGCGCCTGAAGAACGAAGCGCAGGAGCTGCTGGCCGACAGCCAGAAGAAGCACCGCGACGCGATCCAGACTTCCCAGAAAATCGTCGATGCCGCGCGCGAAACATCCGCCCGTATTCAAAAAGAAGCCGAGCAGAAGCTGGCCGACAGCATGAAGCGCAAGGAAACCCAGTTGCTGGAGCGCATCAAGCGCGCCGAGCTGGCCGCCGTCGAAGAACTGCGCCATCAGGCCGCCGACCGTGCCGCGAAATCGGCCGAGGTGCTGCTGCATGACGCGATGGGCAAACGCGGCGCAAAGCTGGTCGACGAAGCCATCGGCGACCTGTCCACCCGCGCGGCTTAAGCTTTTCAGTCCCTTACCCCTCTCCCCTTGCCCCTGCGCCGGATTCAGGCGACAATAGGTCATTGCTTCTTTAGGCGGAGCCGCATGTTTTCGTTCGTTCAATTCCTGACTGCCCGCGCGCGCTATGTTGTCGTTGCCTGCAGTATTTTGCTTCCCCTGACGGGCAGCCCCGCCCGCGCACAGGATTTGGTCGTACCTCCAACCGAAGGCGCGGCACCTGCCAACCCCGCTTCGCCGCCCGTGACCGGCAACACGCCGCGCCTTGACGAATTGGGCGGCGGCGTCACCTCGACAATGCCTTCCGCCCCGCCGCCTAAAGTCGCCAAGCGCGACGAGCCGCGCAACGGCGAGCCGATGGAGGACGCGACCGAGTTTTTCGAGCGCAAAGTGTTCGCCGTTCCCGATTCACGCCCCGGCAAGACGCTGACCTATTTCTTCAAGCCCCCCGCCGCGTATCAGCCGCAGGACAAGCTTTACCCGCTGGTGATCGTGCTGCATGACGAAGACGGCATCGGCAATGCCGCACAATACCTGGCGCAGAAAGCGGCGCGCAAAAATTTCCCGGCCTTTATCGCGGTACCCGTGCTGCCCAACGGCCCCATCTGGGCGTTTCCGTCCAAGCTGGATGACCCGAAAAAAACCGACCGCAACATGAAGAAGGAACAGGCGCTGCCCGATATCCCGAAACTGGTGGAGACGCTGGCAAAGGATAACCCCTCGCTCGACCTGAACCGCGTCTATCTGGTCGGCTGCGGCGAAGGCGGTTATGGCGTTTTCGGCGGCGCATTGAAATTCCCGCAGATTTTCGCAGGCGGCGTGGCGATCAGCGGCGGATGGGCGCTCCGCGACGCGCCCAAGCTGCGCAACATGCCCCTGTTTGTCATTCATGGCGACAGCGACAAGGAAAACGACCCCGCGCAGAGCCAGAAC
This sequence comes from Alphaproteobacteria bacterium, assembly GCA_020853455.1. Lineage (GTDB taxonomy): Bacteria > Pseudomonadota > Alphaproteobacteria > Micavibrionales > UBA2020 > JAPWJZ01. Next base: position 10,848 of record JADYYV010000054.1, read on the forward strand.
CTGGCCTTCTATATCCAGCAGGCGGGCGGCCGTAAAATCTCGTTCATGTCCGTCCCGGGCATGGGTCATGATTGCAGCAATCCGTACATTTATAGCAATGCGGTCTGGGCCTGGCTGTTCAAACAGCGTCTTTAAACGATTGAAAATAAACTATATTTATGTCATTTCTTGACATAATCATGCCTGCCTGTAGTATGGTCGCCGCGCAACCATTACAGGGCCATCATGGGGTATAACTACAAACCAAAAGAAACCGCCGGTCAGAAGGCCAAGAAATTCGCCAAGCGCATGACGCTGGCGCTCGCTTTCGGCGCTGCCGTCACCGGCACCACGATGAACTATTATTCCAGCGATGAAGAGCTGCTGGTGCGTATCGAAAAGGTCAAGGTGGAACCGGCAACCGAAGCCGGCGAAGCGCCCAAGATGACCATCTATACCGACAAGGGCACGTTCGTGAACGTCCCTACCCGCATGTTGATGAAGGATGCCGAAGACGCGGCCGAAATCGGCCAGTATTTGCGCGAAGGCGAAACGCTGAGGATCACGGTATATGGCCTGAACCCGAAACTGGGCAAGCTGGACCGCGACGATTTCCACCTGTACCGCAACATCCGCAAGGTGCATCCGGGCCCCGGCCAGATCATCATGATGCCGCCCCCGCCGACCCCCGGCGACGGCGCGATCGTGACGCCGCCCGGCGAGCAGCCGCCCCAATTGCCGCCCACCGGATCGCTGACCGATAACGGGTTTGAAGAAAACCAGATGGCGCCCGAGGCGTCGGCCATGACCAGCGACCTGAACGCGATGTCTAAAAACGTGCCCCAGCTGGCACGCGATCTTGCCATCATGGCCAAGCTGCCGCTGACCGGCCGCCCCGTCTATGACATGCTGGTCAATCCGGCGAACAACATGAAATCGACGCTGTTCCCCGTGCCGCCCAAGGCCGGATCGACCAGCAGCTATTCCGACCACCATGCGCGCATCGGGCGCGGCACCGGCACATCGACCGCGTTCCATGAATATTACCATGCCTATCAGGACGTATCCGAACCCGGCCGCGGCATGTTCGAGCTGACGGTCAAGGACGCGGCGATCGCCAACTTCCTGACCGAAGCCAGCGCGGTCGCCTATGAAATCGCCTCGCGCAAGGAAGCCGAAAAGCTGGGCCTGCAATTCCGCACCACGCCTGTGTATCAGGAAAAAGTGCCGGGCGGCGGCACCGTCACCTACACCATCACCTCCCCTTCCACCAACCCCGAAAACCTGAAAGTGTTCGACGCCGCCTATAACGCCGCGCTGCAGCAGAATTTGGGCGAGGCCAAGGCATTGGAGGCCGGCGGCAAGGCCGTCGTGCGCCGCCTGCTGGACGCACAGGACGACCAGTGGCGCGCCACCTATGCGCAGGTCGCCATCATGAACATCAACAACAACCTGCACGCCTTCCGCGAAGACGGCACCAGCGCGGGATATGAAGCAAAACGCATCGGCGTGTTCCAGCGCCAGGGCAAGCTGGGCACGGCGCTGAACTTCATCCCCGATGAATTCATGGGCCCGCAGGCGAACGCCTCCATCGACAAAACCTTCAAGGCGATGGGCCTGCTGATCGAAAGCAAGGCGCAGACCTATTACGCCCCCGTGCCCGAGCAAAACAACCGCACCAGCCGCGCCCCCGCTCCCGCCCGCCGCGCACCTTAACGGCAGCGCATAAAAAAACACCCCGGTTTAGGCCGGGGTGTTTTTTATTGTGCTTATCGCAGCGGTCAGAAGTCGAACCCGCCGCCGATGTCAAAGCCGCCGCCGACGTCGATCGAGCCGACATCGATGCTGATATCGGGGATCGAGATATCCGGCACATCGAAGGAGCCGACATCGACGCTGCCAAGATCGAGGCCCGCCGCGCCGTTGAAGCTGTCGCCAAGGCTGGACAGGTCTGCATCCGACAGCGCGGGCGCAAGGTTGTCGAGGTCGAGGTTCATGTCGGTTGCGATGTTATCGGGGATGCCGAGCGTGTCGTTGATGACGCTGGGGTCAATCGCCGCCGCGGAGGACGCCGCTTCCGAAACGCTGTTGCCGACATCCGCCGCCGCCGCAACCGCATGGCCGTGGTCGTGATGCGAATGGTTCAGCATGTCGGCGATCATAAAGCCCATATAGAAATCGAGCGGGCTGTAGCCGACGTAAGTGGGCGACGACGGGCCGCTATAGGTGTCGATGGAGGTCGATGCCTTCTTGATCTCGCCCGCCTTGTGCGTGGCCAGCACGGCCTGCGCGTTGTAGCCTTTCTTGATCTTGTCGAGGTCGATCTTGACGTCGTGCGAGGGTTTCTTGCGCGCGGCCTTGTCGAGCTTGTACATATGCTTGTCGAGGTTGCTGCTTGCGCTCTCCAGCCCCTTGATCGCCTTGTTCGCGCCGTCTTCCAGCTTGTCGAAGCCTTCCAGTTTCGCGCGCAGCTCGACCGCCGCCGCCGGGAAAGCCGGGCCCATTTCGGAGGCCAGCTTGTTGAAGAAATCGCGGTCGGCCAGCAGGCCCGCCACCTGCAGCTTCATGCCGTCGGCAATCTGCTGTTCGGTGAAGACGCCCGACGCGGTTTCGCGGATTTCGGCGAGCGGCGCCTCGACTTCCTTGCGGTCGGCGACCAGCGCCTGCGTGACGGTTTTCGCATCCGGCAGCGCGGCAGTATCCGCCGCGAGGTTCTTTTGCAGGGCCACGATATCGTTGCCGCCCTGGTTCATTTCCTTGATGATCGCGCGGCCTTCGCGGTAATGGCTGTTCACCATCCACGACCAGACATGGGCGAAACCGGATTTGGAGGAGAAATAGCCGATCTCCGCCTCGTTCAGCTTCGGCGCGCCTTCTTTTGCGCCGGCGTTGAATTCATCGACGGGCGACAGCGCGCGCGTGGCGGTGCGGATGGCAGTTTCCAGCTTTTCTTCTTTTTCTTCGGCCTTGTTGACCTGCTGCTGGATACTGCGGACTTTTTCTTCCAGCTTGCTTTCTTCGCCATGCGTCGCGGTCAGCGCGTTCAGGCGGATCTCCGCCTCGCGGCTGGCGGTCATCGCATCTTTAAACGTCTGCACGAAATCGATCGAGTTGCCGAGCGACGCCGAGAGCTTGCCGAGGTTTTCGTCATCGAGCGACGGCCAGAACAGCGATCCCGCAAAGCGGTCGATCATGGTGTCGTAGGTTTTTTCGGTCGCCTCGCGCTTGCCCTGAATATCGCGGATCGACTCCCGCAATTTGCCAACGGCCTTGTTGTTGTCGTTGATGAGGGTTTTGAATGTGTCGCGTACTTTGACGACCTGGGTCACGATGCGATTCCTTTGAACAGGGATTATGTTATTCGGCATGAAAGTACCACACGCCATAATACCTGTCAAAATCTTTACGGAAATTGTTAAGAGCCTGGTTTAGTTACATTTTAAGCGCGGGACGCTTTAAGGAGACAGCCGGTTTGGCCGCCGTCTGCACTTCGGCTTTTGGCGCTTCGCAGGGCTTGGCAGGATTTGCAAATTTGCTGGCCGCAGCGGGGTTTACGCCCGCGACCTTGAACGTGCCGTTCCTGATCTGGTCGTATTGCTGGTGCCGCGCATGGAGGAAGCCGCCCTGAAACCCGTTCCAGTCGGCCTGCCGGTAATCGATGCTGTCGAGCGGCTTGCCGCCCGGCAGCGCGAGATAATTCACCTCCGCGATGCTGCCAAGCTTCTGGATATCCTGCGCCGAAATGGGTTCCAGCGGTTTGCCCGCCTTGTAAAGGTCGTGCATGTTTTCGGATGTCGGCATGTTGCCAAGCGCCTGACGGTTATAAATCTGCGGCACGGTGTCGCCGTTGCGGCTTTTTGCCGTGAACCATGCGTCGAATGCCTCGCGCTTGGCGGCGCCGCTGGTGACGCTGGCGGGGTCCTGCTCCGCCTTTTGCGCATAGGCTTCGGTCACCTGCTGCCGCCAGCCGCCAAGACCGGCCATCGCTTCCCATGCGGCGGGCTTGCCCGCTTCCTTGAGCTTCCATGCGATATCGGTCGCGGTTGCCTGCGCATCGGCCTCCATCGCGCGTTCGTACCAGACCAGTTCGACCGGCGACGGCACTTTATCTTTCAGCACGGTCATCACGCCGTTTTGCATCTGGCGCTGGTGGTGCAGTTCATGGATCAGGATGCCGACGGTTTCGCCATGCGTCGTGTAACCGTCCGCCCGTATCAGGTTGGATGACTGCTTGTAATTGCCGTCGGTATAGCTGGTGAAAAAGCAATTCGCGCCGCCCGTATAACGCGGATCGCAGTTGAGCTCGACCTTCGTGCCGTCCAGCACGGAATCCACCAGCTTCTTGCCTTCCGGTATGCTGGCGATTTCGCCCAGCGCGCGGTTGAGGCGCAAATTCTGCACATAAGGCACGGCCGTCAGCAGCGCGAGCGGTTCCTTGACGACGATGGGGGTGTTCTTCATGACCTCGATCGTCGGGAACACGACCGCGCCAAACTGCTCCGCCAGCGTGTCCCTGGCAATCTGGAAGAAGCTGCTCGTGTCCTTGAACGCATTGGGCTGCATGCGCGCAAGCGCTTCCTTCATCCCGGGAATTTCTGGGGCGACTGCATCGGCGGGTTTCTGGTTCGGGCTGTCATCCATGCGTCACATCCGCATCGTGGGGGTGCGCTTGAGACTTACGGGAGCGGCAGCTGTTTTCGCAGGCGCTGCCGCGCCCATAAAACTCGAACA
>JADYYV010000055.1 GCA_020853455.1 Alphaproteobacteria bacterium
AAGCCCGGTTTTACGACCGGGCTTCTTTTATGTGCTTCAGGTTGTCGATTAATTGGCGCCGCTGTCATCCGCGTTTTCGTCGCGCGGCTTGGAAATCCTGTCCAGCACCTTATTGTCGATCTTGACATTGTATTTGGCCAGCAGCGACATGCGGTATTGTTCCAGCAGGTCTTTCTGCACGGCATGGTCCAGCATGTTGCGCAGCTGTTCCAGGTCTTCTTTCCTGGGTTCTTTTGCGTCGTCGATGCGGCGGTCGGCAAGGCGCAGGATCGTCGCGCCATCGGCTGCCGTGCCGATGGCCGTGACCTGGCCGATTTTATCGAGCGCGAACAGGGCGGGGAACATGCCCTTCATCATCGCGGCGGCTTTTGCATGTTCGTCGCGGCGCACCATTTCCGTGCGCGAGACTTTTTTGCCGAGGCTTTTCGCGACGTTGTCGAAATCTTCGCCCATTTTCAGGCGGTCGAGGATTTTCGATGTCGCCTGATCCAAAAGCGCGCTTTTCTTTTCCGCGTTCCATGCCTTGAGGACGTCGGCATGAACTTTTGCGATCGGCTGTTCCTGCGCCGGGAATACGTCACGCACTTCAACGATGACGAATTCGCCGGTGGGCGCGTCAAGGCGCTGGCTGATCGTGCCCTTGGACAGCTTGAAGCCTTCGGCGAAAATCTGGTCCGCCGCGGGCAGCTTGGTGACAGCAAGGTCGTTCTGCGTCACTTTTTCGAGCGTTGTGAGCTTCAGTTTCATCTGCTGCGCGATATCTTCGAGACCCTTGCCGGAGGCGATCAGGTCTTCGATTTCGTCGGCGCGTTTCATCAGCGCTTCGCCGGAATCATTGGCGGCGCTCATGGCGTCCGCAACATCCGCCTTGACCTCGTCATAGGAGCGCACGGAAGCGGGCTTCACATCCTCCACCTGCGCGATCAGGAAAACGAGCGGCGTTTCGACGGGGCCGACGACCGCGCCTTTTTCCGCCTTGAACGCATCAGAAAGCCCGGTCGGCGTTTCTGCCTCGGTATATTCGCCGGAGCGCACATAGGTCGAAATGCCCTTGCCGGCGCCCTTTGACAGCGCTTCGAGGTTTTTCGCGGTTTTCGCTTCCGCCAGCAGTTTGTCCGCGTCTTCTTTTTTCGGCACGACCAGCTGCGCGATCACGCGGCGTTCGCCGACTTTGTACGAATCTTTATGCTCTTCGTACCATGCCTTGCGTTCTTCTTCGGTCGGGTCTTTGCTGAGGCCCAGCGACTTGGCATCGACGACCAGCACGGCCAGCGTGCGCGCTTCGGGGATCATGAAGCGGCCGGAGATTTTTTTGTAATATTCCTCCAGCGCCTTGTCGTCGGGCTGTTCGGCCTTGCCGGCTTCGTCGGCCGTGACAGTGAAGTATTCCGCGCGGCGGGCTTCGGAGCGGTATTTCAGCGCGTCCTGCGCCATTTGCGGCGGCGCCTTGATACCCGTGGAAATGGATTTCATCAGCGTCTCGACGCCGATCTGCGCCTTCATGCTTTCCACCAGCTGACCTTCGCTGATGCCCATGTTGTAAAGCATGGTCTGCAGCGCCGTTTTTTTGTCGAGGCCCTGCGCGGTGAAGGGCGCCAGCATCACTTGCAGCTGTTTTGCCGCTTCTTCGTTGCTGACGATCAGCCCAAGGTCGCGCACGTTTTTGGTCAGCACGCGGCTGTTGATTTCGTTTTGCAGGTATTGGGCGGGATAGCCGCTTTTATACGCCTCTTCGGTGGACATCTTCTGGCGGCGCAGGGCCTGCTGCATCAACTGTTCGAATTCGACGCTGCTGATTTTCTCGCCGTCGATGGTCGCCACGTTGCTCGCCTGGTAAGTACCGCTCAGCTTGCCTCGGTAATCCATCAGCGCAAGACCGACGAATGCCAGCAGCAGCAGCCCGAACAGTAAAAACTTCAGGACAATCGAGTGGGCACCGGACCGCATTTGCTTCAGCATCTGTCATATTCTCCAACGAGTTCTAAAATGCCTTGATAATCCACAGCTTTATGGCCAGAATGTCAAGACTTAACGCCAGCAAAGAGGGTAATTATTATGTCTGCCGCGAAACTGATTGTGGGTAACTGGAAAATGAACGGGCTGCTGTCGGACAGCCAGCCCCGCGTCGAAGCCCTGAAATCGGCGGCATCCGGCAAGTTTGAAATGGTATTATGTCCACCCGCGACGCTGGTGCAGGCCTGCGGCTGGTGGCTGAAGGGCTCTGCCGTTAAAACAGGCGGGCAGGACTGCCATGCGCAGCCTTCCGGCGCGTTCACGGGCAATGTGTCGGCGCAAATGCTCAAGGATATTGGCTGCGCGTATGTGATCGTCGGCCATTCCGAGCGCCGCCAGTATCACAAGGAAACCAGCGCAGATGTCGCGGAAAAAGCGAAGGCCGCACATGCCGCCGGCCTTGTCGCCATTATCTGCATCGGCGAGACGGACGAGGAACGCACGGCAGGCCGCGCAAACGACGTTGTTTCCAAACAGCTTGCTGAATCTGTACCTGCCGGCGCAACGCCTGAAAATACGGTGATCGCATACGAACCGGTCTGGGCGATCGGCACGGGCAAGGTCGCATCGACCGACGACATCAAGGGCATCCATGCCCTGATCCGCGACAAGTCGGCGGTGAAGGCGAAAATCCTGTATGGCGGTTCCGTGAAGGGCAGTAATGCTGCGGAAATCCTGCATCTGCCGAATGTCGATGGCGTTCTGGTGGGCGGGGCAAGCCTGAAGGCCGAGGAATTTTTGGCCATCGCCAGCGCTGCCTGACATAATACCAGCAGCGGTTTTTGTGACATTGCCTTGAAAATAAAAGCTTTGTCCAATAAGATTGCTCAACAAAGGATGGGACAATGATCCGTATTTTTGCACTGGCTCTCGTGTTTTTCAGTTTCGCCGCAGCGCAGAACGCGTTTGCGCAAAAAACGGACACAGCAACAACAGCGACAAGCACGACGGCAACGACAGCCGAAGCGCCCAAGCCCGATACGCTGATTGCGATTGCGCAGGAAAACGGCAAGCGCGGCGATGTGTTTTATCTGGCGCTGAACGCCGCCGCAGAAAAGGGCACCGACGAGGTGCGCACCACTTTGGATTACGGCCTGCAGAACGGCGGCATGAACGAAGCGGCGGTTGCGGTTCAGTGGCTCGTCGACCATACTTTCGGCCTGACCGACAAAACAAAATTCAACGCATTCTATTTCCTTTTCCTGTCCGACCTGCAGCAGCGCCAGGCGCAGACGGCGCAGGCGCTCGGGAAAATGTCGGATTACAACAAGGCCGGCGCGATGGCGCTCAAGGCATTGATGCACTATGAAATCGTGGCGCTTGCCGATGCGGAACGCTGTGACGATTCATCTGTCGCCGTCAGCGTCATGACAGATCTGCTGTCGCGTTACGATGCGCTGCGTTACGCGTATAAAATCTTCACGAAAGAGGAATACGACCTTGCCGGTTTCGATGCGATCGAGGCGGAAAGCAGCAACAGCAACCGTCCCGTCAATCTGGCGCTGTGCCGCAGCGGGGATAAGGGCAAGGCTGACCCGAATTACACGCCCAAAGCTGTCGAAGACTGGTCTGGCAAGCGCAATTACCTGCGCATCCAGTATAAAAACACCTGGTCCGACCAGTTTTATAAAATGCGCGAGCAAAAGAAGCCTTAAAAACCCTCTGGTTTTTTGGCGGGATTTGCTCTAAATATCTCCCCGTTAAGCCGACTGTAATAATTCCCATAATAGAAGCGGAATTCGCACTGCCATGGAAACACTTTCTGCCGTCATTCTTGTTATTCACCTGATCGTTACGCTGGCGATCATCGTCACGATCCTGATCCAGCCGTCTGAATCCGGCGGTTTCATGGGCAACAGCGG
>JADYYV010000056.1 GCA_020853455.1 Alphaproteobacteria bacterium
ATACGGCGCCGTGCAGGTTCTGGAAGGCAAAGTGAGCCTGGCCGCGAAAGACAACCTGCTGGACCTGTCGGGCACTTACTTCAACCCCCGCAACGCGTCGATCCTGTCGTTCGATACCGACAAAAAAACCGTTGGTTTCCGCGCCGAAAGCAAGGACTTCGAAGACCTGCTGGAAAGCGTTTCCGCCGGCCAGTATTTCTACAACCTGGACCTGAACGCGGCGGATTTCGCACGCGCGCAGGCAGCGGTCGCTGCGGCACCCGCCATCGCATCGCCGAACAAAGGCGACCTGAAGAACATGTATTTCAACTTCGAGACGCTGGGTTACATGATCTACACAGACGAGCGGGAAGCGGGCTTCAGCGTCCGTAAAAACGGACCCGCCAAAACCCCCGGCTTTATCGCGACACAGGAAGACGAACTGGCGAAAAACATCTTTGCCGGCCTGTCGTCCAACCCAGATTTGGTGACGGTCGGGAATGTCGTGACGCATAAGTCGCTGATAGACGACGCGTATTACAACGCCGACAAACAGCGTTTCTACATGGTGCTGAACAACGACATCCTGCCGATCCCCGCGGAAGAAGGCGCCGCGTACAAGGCGCTGCAGAAGCTGTCCAAAGAAGACGGCTTCATGGTCGTCGGCGCAAGCACGCTGCCCAGCCCCACCGGCCGCGGCACTGTCGAGGTGCCCGCAGATATCATCAACCTGAACCGCACGGTCATGCAGTTCTACAGCGAAGCGCAGGACAAGACTTTCCTGGTCGCCGATAACGAGCGTTTCTTCTATATCGGCTACGACAAGCAGCAAGCGGCAAGCCTGTTCGATATACTGGAAAAGCAGGGTCTGGAGGACGCCAGATCCGCAACGCCGAAAGCCCTGGCATGGACACAGAAACTGGGCGAAACGGCGGAGGCGCTGCCGACCGTTATGCTGCGCGTCACGCCGTCGCTGACAGACCTGTCGCGCGAACACCTGCTGCAGCAGGCCGTCGGACAGACGGGTGAAAACCGCGCGATGCCCGACCCGAAAAAAGACTTCAGCATCGTGGCTGCGCCCTATAAGCCGAATGCCGTGCTGGAATACCCCGTGCGCGCAAATGTCGCCCCCACCCGCAAGGTGGCCGGCCGCAGCATCTGACGGTGAAATGAACCAAGAAAAAGGGCCCCGTCACAGGGGCCCTTTTTTAATCGTGTCAATAAAGCTTAGTAGTTTTTGTTGTCGCGCGCGGCGTCTTTGATGGTGTCGCCGGCAGCTTGCATGTCGCGTCCGAAGCCTTCGGTCGTGTTGCAGGCCGAAACCGCAAGGGTTGCCAGCAGGCAAAGGCACAGCGCGATTTTTTTAATGTTGACGGTCATTTGTTTCTCCTCTCAAAAAAACAGGGCAATACCCAAACGGCCTGCCCTGTTTTCCGGTTCATTCAGTATATCAAATTAGTTATAGGCGCTCGGTGCGCTGCTGTCGGCAGGCGCTTGCGCGGGGGCGGCGGTCTGGCCGGCCGTGCGGTCGTTTTGGCCGGATTGGTCGTTGCTGCCGGTCATGTCATGCCAGTCTTCTTTCATGCCGTCCCAGGTGCCGCTGCAAGCGGACAGAGGCAGCGCGCAAACGGCCAGCAGGCCAAGGCACATCACGAATTTCTTGAGGTTGATCACAGGTAAGTCTCCTTCGGGGTTGTTGTTCACCCGAAGGATAACAGGCTGAAAGCCGAAATCAAGGCTATGCAGGGTCAGGGCTGCGGCGGCGTTTCGGCGCCCGGCACTTCGCAGCCGCCACAATCTTTGTCTTTGGGCGCCGGCGCTTGCGTCTGGTCATAATCCGGCGCGGGTTTTACGCGCTCCGACTCGCGGTCGCCGCGGGGGCGGCGGTCGCCATGCCTGCCGCTTTTGGGCGGGCGCATCTTTTCCATTTCCGCACGGCCTTCGGGCGAGAGACGTCCGGAAATCTCCTTGCGGGCGGCGCGGACGGTTTTCAGCAGTTCGGCCTTCTTCAGCGCTTCCTCGCGCCCCGCTTTTTCGATGGCGATGCTATCCACGGGATCGGCGGCATGGGCGGCCTCCAGTTTCTCGCGCGCGGCCTCCAGCTCCGTGCGGCGCGTTTCCATTTCCGCTTCGTATTTGCCCTTCACTTCGGTCAGGATCGCGCGGTCGGCATCCGACAGTCTTTTCATCAGCTCTTCGTCGCGCTTGCGCCATTCGGCGCGGCGGTCGTCGGCGGGCTTTGCGACTTCCTTGCTGGCACGATCGCCCAGCATCAAGCCGCCCATGAAAATATTCCCCGCAAGGGACAAAAACAACAAACCGCCCAGAACGGTCGCAAGCCTGTTCATCAGTAAATCTCCCCGTTGGCGCCGTAGGTATAGGTATCGGCGCTCGCCAGCACCTGCTCCTCCGCCACATAAGACGGATCGAGCGGAACATAGTGTTTCGGCTGCGGATTAAACCCGGCCAGGTAACCGATCAGCGCCACGACCATCAGTCCGCCGGACGGGGCGAAAACCCATGACGGCTTCCAAAAGGATTTCGTCGCAGCAGCCGCAACCGCTGCCTGCACGGGCGACGACGCGGGCGATTGTTCCGCGATCCCCTGCATGATGCGCGCTTCCAGCGCAGATATATCGCCGATGCGCGGCGTGTGCGCGCGCAGCTGTGCGTCTGCGATCAGCTGTTTTTCAAACAATGCAGAGGCTTCGGCATTATCCTTCATGAAGGCAACAGCGGGTTTCACCAGCGCCTGCGGCCAGCGCGACAGGTCGGCGGAATAAATATCCACATTTTTCCTGAATTCGTCGAGTGTCATGACCTTTCCTCCACTAACTTGTCCCGCAGGTAGCGGCGTGACCGCACCAGCAGTGATTCAATCGCGCCGACGCTGATACCCAGCATGTCGGCGGCTTCCTTGTTCGAATATTCCTCGTAAAAGCACAAAACGAAAGCGGCGCGCTGGCGCTCGGGCAACTCGCCCAGCGCGGATTGTACGCGCCTTGACTGTTCCTGCTGCTCCATGCGGCCCTGCGCGCCGATCGTTGCGTCCACAGGCTCGGGGATATCGTCGATGTTGGAAAAGCGGTTCTTGCGCTTTTCGTCGATGCAGAGGTTAAGCACGATGCGGTACAGCCAGGTCGTAAATTTCGCACCCGATTTGGAAGGATCTTCCCAATCCTTGGCGTGTTTCCAGACGCGGATAAAGGCTTCCTGCGCCACATCTTCGGCCGCCAGCGTACCGCCCATGATGCGGGTCGCCAGGCGCACGGTGCGCGCCAGATGGCGGTGCATGAGCTTTTGAAAAGCCCGCTGGTCGCCACCTGCGATATGACGCATAAGCTCGGCATCGTCCTTCGCCTCGTCGGTTACGTGACTGAATGGGGCCTGTTCTTGCATCCGCTCACTTGTTGAAAACATTGTTTTTCTACTGCTGCCCTCGGAAGTTAAACGGTTTTCCGGCCTCATTCCATTGTTGTCACGGGTAAGAACGCCAATTCCTGCGGGGAATTCATTATAATTTACATAAATTGTCGCAGGGTTTCCCCCTGTTTTCCGTGACAAACAGCAGATAGAATGTCACCCAAGGCTCGGAATTCAATATTTATCATTATAATCAAAGGAGTAACGCATGACTTCCCTGAAACTCTCCTACCTGTCGATTCCCCTGTTTGCCCTCGCGCTGACGTCCTATATCGCCACGGCAGCGGTTGCGGAAGAAGCGATGACCGCTAAACCCGCCGCAGAAGCAGGCAAGGATGGCGGCAAGGCCGGCAAGCGCGACTGGCACAAAGGCGGCAAGCATGGCGGCATGATGACCGCAGACGAGCTCGACAAGCTGGAAGGCATGTCTGCGGACGAGCGCAAGGCGTATTTCAAGCAGCGCCATGAAGAATTCGATAAATTGTCCAAGGAAGAAAAAGAAGCCAAAATGGCCGAGCGCAAAAAAGCGTTCGACGCCATGTCCGATGACGACAAAAAAGCGCTGAAAGAGCGCAACGAGAAATTCCGCCAGAAAGTCGGCGCCGAAAGGAAAAAGGAAATGGAAGATTTCCTGAACACCCTGACGCCCGAACAGCGCGCAAAATGGGATGCGATGCAAAAAGACAAGCACCGCCCCTGGGACGGCAAAAAGGGCAAGCACGGCGGCAAGGACAAGGCTGAAAACGACGGCGCCGGCGAACCCGCCCCGTCTGATAAAGCCGAGTAACCGGCAAGCTGCAGATAAAGGCCGCGGGCGGGATTTATCCCTTCCCCGCGGCCTTTTCTTTTGCGTATAGTCAGGGCATGTCACGCACCAGCATCAAGTATAAATTCGACAACGGGCGCGGCCAGAAGCTGGCCGGCATCATCGACATGCCTGCAGGTACGCCCGATTTTTTCGGCGTCTTTGGCCCCTGTTTCACCTGCCCCAAGGAATCGCATGCGGCCGCCAAGGTATGCCGCCACATGGCCGATAACGGCGTCGCCATGCTGCGCATCGACGTCACCGGACAGGGCGAAAGCGAGGGCGTATTCGCAACCGAAAATTTCACGACGCGCGTGCAGGATATCGTGGCCGCCAGCGCCGCGCTGACACGCGATTATCAGGCGCCGAAACTGCTGGTTGGCCATAGCATCAGCGGCACAGCGTCCCTTGCCGCCGTAAAATACCTGCCGGAAATACAGGCCGTCGCCACGATCGGATCGCCCCGCGACCCTGCCAGCATCATCGAAAAATTCCGCCGCCAGAACCTGATCACCGACAAAGGCGGCGACGATATGGAGATACTGGTCATCAACCACCGCGTCGCTTTCAAAAAGTCCTTTATCGACGATATGCTGGCGCAGCGGGTGGCGGAGGATACCGCCGCCATCGACAGGAAACTGTTCGTCTTTCATGCGCCGCACGACGCGATCGTGACGGCCGACAACGCGCAGGATATTTATGACCGCGCCATTTCAGCCGACCGAGAACTGGTGATGCTGGACCCTGCCGCGACCCACTTGTTTGAAAACAGGAAGGAGGATGCGGCATATGTCGCCGACACCCTCCTTGACTGGTTCAGGACGCACCTGAAATAAGGCTTACGGGCCTTTCGGCTTGTTGTCGTTGGGCGCCGCGGGCTTCTGGCCCGGCTTCTTGCCGCTGGAAAAATCGATCATCGCGTCGCGGAAGGCGCGGCGCAACCCGTCCATTTCCGGCTCTTTTTCCAGCTTGCGCTTCATCATCTTGCCCGCGTCGGCGCCGATTTGTTTCAGTTCATCGGGTGTCTTGCTTTGCGGCATATCTGTCGGCGCATACAGCCTGAAAGCCCTGAAATAGCGCTGGCAGGCATCGAGCACGGAAGGAGATTGCGTCTTTGCGCCTATTTCGCAGGTCTTGGCGAGCGAATTCATCGCGCGGTCGCCGTCATGCGTTTTATTGGCAATCGCCGCCTTGGAAACAGCCAGCGTTTCCGCGAAGGCCTGCTGCATATTGTATTCGGCATCGACCGACAAATGGCGGCGCTGCGCGATATCAACCGCAAGATCGCGCGCCTGCGCGGGCGTGAGGTGCGCAAGCTTGCCCTGTTTGTTGAGCGCGATCACCTCATCGAGCGCGGGGCTTGTCCAATGCACGACATCGCCCTTGTGGACGGCGTTAAAATTGCGCAGTTCGCTCACGAATTCGGGGAATTCGCTTTGCGCGCCGTAGCGCTGGTAATGGCGGATCATGGAATAGCAATCGGCCTCGCATTCGGCGCGGTTGCCGATGCTGGATGTTTTCATGCTTTGCTTGTTGATGCTCAGCATCGTCAGTGCATGGCCCAGCTCATGGTCGAGCACGTAACGCTGCCACATTTCTGTATTGTTGAATTCTTCCTTCATAGAGGGATAACGCGCGTTTGAATTCGCGCCGACGCTGTGGCCGGTAAACAGCGCCTTCAGTTTCTGCGCGGTGAACTCGTCGCCGGCGGGCATGACGATGCGTCCGTAGATGACGGCTTCCGCCTTGCGGGCAAAGGGGCTGTCGGTGATGTTGACGCTCATCGGGATTTTTTTCATGAATGCCGTCTCGCCGAGCGAGCGCGAGAAAGGCACCATCGCCGTCGGGTTCTGTGCTTGCAGGTCATCAAGCGCGGGGGCGATGAGCTTCACCGCGTCCTTGCCATTCGTCGCAGTCTGCGGGTTCAGGATGAACACGTCTTTGCGGTGCTGCGGGAATTCGCGGTAAAATTCGGCAATCGCGGCGGTGTAATCCAGCGCAGGGCCGCCGGAATCAGAATCGGGGGCGCGGTTGGGGACAGCGTTCATGGGGCATCTCCTGACAGTGTGTGTGCAGGTATTTTAGGCAGGACGAAAACAGCTGTATATAATTTATTGCCGCTTATTCTTGTTTGAGTAGATGTTTATTTTAAAATTAGGGAAATTACTTCTTCGCCCGCGCCGCTTCGAAATAGCCCGGTAAATACTGCGCAAGCTGCAGCGCAGCTTCCGCCAGCCTTTCCTGCATCCCGTCGCAGGTTTCGGGCAGGACAAAGGGCATGCTGAGCGCCAGCGGCAATCCATCGGGCTGCGATTGCCGCGTCATCTGCATCGTCAGCGCGCCAGCACCTTTCGATTCACCGCCCACCGTTTCCGTGAAGCTGGAGAAAGTGAAGTGCAGCACTAGGCCGTTGGCGGGTGGCGTCGCACCGGGCTTCAGCGCCGTCACAGAAACGCCCGGCGTCCGGGCCATTATTTTCTGGATGACGGGAAAAATGGCGGAGGGCTGCAAATCCGGCGACAGGTTCATGATCGCGCAGGTGTTGCCGAGCGTTTCATCGACAAGAATGCTGTCAACACCCCTCAGGTATGCAATGTTTTCTTCTTCCGCATACGTCGGTGACGCGACCATAAAAGTGACAACAACTATACAAGCAAAAAAGCGGCGCAAATTACTTCACCTTTTCCATCACCTTGCGGAATTTGGCAAGAATTTGCTCTTCGCGTTTGTGATGGCGGTTTTTAACCACCCAGCGGCCGCCCGACATGACATCCTTCACAGGACTGCCGTTAGAGGCGAAAATGGCGGCATCCAGAATATGGTCGCGTAGCTTTCCGATCATAAAGGGAAGGTCGGGATCCAGTACCACCACATCGGCGCGGTGGCCAATCTCGATACGCCCGGCTTTGCGCCCCAGCGCGCGTGCGCCGCCTGTCAGGCAGCGGTCGTAAAGCGTCGCGCCGACCGACGGAATATCGTGATCCTTGATCAGCGTGCGTTCGCGATAGACCAGCCGCTGGATATATTCCAGCCAGCGCAATTCTTCCGCAACGCTGACCGTGATATGGCTGTCGGAACCGATCGCGAAAGCACCTCCTTCGTTGAAATACTTCACCAAGGGGAAAATACCGTCGCCAAGATTCGCTTCGGTCGTCGGGCACAGCCCCGCAATAGCACCCGATTTGGCAAGCCCCCTGATTTCGTCATCGTTCACATGCGTGCAGTGGATCAGGCACCATTTGTCGTCGATCGCGCCGTTTTCAAGCAGCCATTCGACCGGACGGCGCTGCGACCATTCAAGGCAGCCCTCCACCTCGCCCATCTGTTCGGCGGCATGGATATGGATTGGCGCATCGGGCAGCAATCGGCGCACGGCGCGCGTGCCCTCATGCAGCATGGCGGGCGATACGGCGCGCAGCGAGTGGTGCGCAAGGCCGATAGTGACCTGCGGCGTGCTTTTGAATTCGCCGTGCAATTCCTCGATAATCCGCATTAATGCCGGCACGGTGTTGATGAAACGCCGCTGCCCTTCGGCTGGCGGCGCTTCGCCGAAGCCGCCATAGGCATAGAGCGACGGCAGATGCGTGATGGCGATGCCGGTTTCCAGTGCCGCCTGAATGACTTCCTGCGACATGACCGACTTGTTCGCATAGGGCTGGCCGTCGAGCTGGTGGTGGATATAGTGGAATTCGCCGACAGACGTGTAACCGGCCTTCAGCATATCGACATAACATTGCGCCGCCACCGCCTGCATGTCTTCCGGCTCGAGAAGCGCAAGGAAACGGTACATGGTGTCGCGCCAGCTCCAGAACGTGTCTTTCTTGCCGGATGCGCGCTCGGCGAGGCCCGCCATGGCGCGCTGGAAAGCGTGGCTGTGGATATTGGGCATGCCGGGTACCAGCGGCCCCTTGATGATCTCGACATCGGCGCTGTTGGCGGGAACGGTCTTGAAGCTATCGACGCCCACGATCCAGCCGTCCTTGTCGATCTCGATCAGGACATTGTCGGCCCAGCCATCGGGCAGCAGGGCGGTTTCTGCAAACAGGGTCGTCACGGGCTATCCCTCGCGCGTAAAATTTACTATAAAGATAGTATAGACGGAGAAGCGCCAAATCAATGTTCGACACCCTTTGGAAAAATGTGACCGCAGCGACGATGGCGGGTGAAGGCTTCGGCATTATCAATAACGCCGCTATCGGCGTGACGGGCGGAAAGATTTCTTTCATCGGCCCTGAAAACACGCTGCCCAAGCCGGCCGGCCAGTTGTGCGAATACGTGTTCGACGCGGGCGGCCGCGTGGCGACACCGGGGCTGATCGACTGCCATACCCATCTTGTCTATGCCGGCAGCCGCGCGCATGAATTCGAGCAGCGGCTGCAGGGCGTATCCTACGAAGACATCGCGCGGGCGGGCGGCGGCATCGCATCGACGGTGAAGGCGACGCGCGAAGCAAGCGAAGACCAGCTATTCGACCTGGCGCTCCTGCGCCTGCGCAGCCTGTTTCTGGACGGCACCACGACCGTCGAAGTCAAATCCGGCTATGGCCTCGATTTTGAATCGGAGCGCAAGATCCTGCGCGTGGCGACGCGCCTGCGCGACGAAGCGGCCTTTCGCGTACAGCGCACTTTTCTGGGCGCCCATGCCGTACCCCCGGAATTCAAGGCGCGCGCAGATGAATATGTCGATGCCGTTTGCGACATGATGCAAAAACTGCATGCGGAGCAACTTGTCGATACTGTCGATGCCTTCTGCGAAAATATCGGGTTTACCACGCAGCAGACGCGCAGGATTTTCGAGAAAGCAAAAAGCCTTGGCCTGCCGGTCAAGCTGCATGCGGAGCAGTTATCGGACATGCAAGGCGCGCAACTGGCCGCCGAATATGGCGCGCTTTCCGCAGATCATCTGGAATACATATCGGAAGCGGGCGTCGCGGCGATGGCAAAAGCGGGCACAGTCGCCGTCCTGCTGCCCGGCGCGTTTTATTACTTGCGCGAAAAAACACTGCCGCCCGTCGCCCTTTTCCGGCAATACGGCGTGCCGATGGCGATTGCGACGGACCACAACCCGGGCACGTCCCCCGTGCTGTCGCCTGTCCTGATGCTCAACATGGCCTGCACGCTGTTCCGCATGACGCCGGAAGAAGCTCTGGCGGGCCTGACCCGTAACGCGGCAAAGGCACTGGGATACGACAAAATCTGCGGGACGCTGGAAACTGGCAAAGCGGCGGATATGGCGCTGTGGGATATCGCGCATCCGCGCGACCTGAGTTACGCCGTTGGCCACAGACCCTGCCACGGCATCATGATCGCGGGTGATTGGCATCCGCAAGAACCGGAATAGAGCCTCATGCGCATCCTTTTTTTCGCCACATTGCTATGCCTTTTGGCAACATCCGCACGCGCCGCGGACAAGGATGCCGAATATCTGGCGCTTGTCGATAGCGCGGCTGCAGCGCCGCAAAGCGCGAAATGGTGCGAAATACGCGATATTTACCCGGATACGTCTTTTTACCGCGCGCTGGGCAACCCCGGTGCTGCGCAAAAAGCCGAAGAAGCGGGCAAGAAGATGATCCTTGATAAATCCCGGGAATCCGTCGAAAAGTTCAAGCGCTTTTCGCGCGAACATTTCGGCAATCTGGGCGCGCACCGCTATGCGGCTTATCTTTACAAATGGAACCGCGAATTGCTGAAGGAAGGCATGGACGGTCCGCTTCCCGATTTTGGCAAGGGAATCGATTACATCGACAACAAGCTGGAAAAACTGGCCGCAAAAGCCCTGCTGGATTGTGCCGTTGCGACCGGCGACGGGCGCACGCCGGCGACCGGATTTAACGTCATCACCGCCGACGAACAGCGCATCATCATCGAACAATATTTTCGTGTCGATGCGACCGAAGCAAAACTGTCCAAGGACGGCGACCGCGTCAATAGCATCGTAACCGTTCAAATTCCGGATGGCGCGGCTGTGCAGGTCCATTTCCGCCTTGATCCGCGCATGGTTCAGCGAATCAAGGAAACAATGCAGCAGCCCCCCTGATCAGGCATACGCCTGACGGCCCCAGTCCAGCAGTGCCTGCAGCACATTCCTGAGGACGGGCTGAAGTTTTTCAGCCTTGTCGGGACGGTAAAGATAGGGTGATGTTTCATCCATATAGTTGCCCCAGGTCAGCTCCATCTGGATCGCATGGATATTTTTTTCCGGCTGCCCGTAGTTGCGCGTAATATGCCCGCCGACAAAACGGCCATTCAGGATGGATGAATAACTGCCGGACGCAGCGGCAGCCAGCGCCGCTTCGCCCATCCCCGCACCGCAGGTTTTGTTGTGCGCGGTGCCGAGGTTTAAATCCCACAGTTTCCCGTCGAAAAGACGTGGTACTTCGGTGCGGATGGAATGGGCGTCGTACAGGATTGCGTAACCGTGGCGTTCCTTGATGCGTTTCAGTTCGGCTTCGATCGTTTCATGATATGGCTGCCAATAGGCGACGATACGGTTGAGCTTTTCGATGTCGTCGGGTTCTTCGCCTTCCCGATACAGCTTTTCCCCGTCAAAGGTTTCAAGCGGGCAAAGGCCGGTCTTCACCTGGCCAGGATATAAATGCTGGTCGTCCTGCGGGCGGTTGAGGTCGATGACGTAGCGGGAATGCGTCGCCATCAGCATGCTGGCGCCCATGCCTTGCGCAAACCAGTAAAGCTTATCGACATGCCAGTCCGTGTCGGACAGCCGCAGAGCTTCAGGCGTCATACGGTGCTTCAGGTCCGGCGGCAGGAATGTGCCCATATGCGGGATGCTCAGCAGCAGCGGGCTGTCGCCGCGAACGAGGTTGAACCGCTTCATCAGGAATACAACGACGGCAGCAGACTGCGCCCGACGAAGGGCAGGAAACTGCCGCCCTCGACAAGACGCGTCGCGATGCGGATATCGGGTGCAAAATAATGGTCTTCGTCATAATGGCTGACTTGCGCTCGGATCAGCTTGATCGCCGCCTGCAGGCTTTTCGACGTTTTCAGCGGTTTGTGGAAATCGATGCCCTGCGCCGCCGCCAGTAATTCGATGCCGACGATATTCGCGGTGTTCGATCCCATTTCGTTCAACCGGCGCGCGCCATAGGTCGCCATGCTGACATGGTCTTCCTGATTTGCGGAGGTCGGGATGCTATCGACGGATGACGGATGCGCGAGGCATTTATTTTCGCTCGCCAATGCGGCGGCCGTCACATGGGCGATCATGAAGCCCGAATTGACGCCTGCATCCTTCACCAAAAACGCCGGCAGCCCGCTGATTTTGCTGTCGATCAGCATGGCGATGCGGCGTTCGCTCATATTGCCGATCTCGGCAATCGCCAGCGCCAGCGTATCCGCCGCCATGGCAACCGGTTCAGCGTGGAAATTGCCCC
This sequence comes from Alphaproteobacteria bacterium, assembly GCA_020853455.1. Classification (GTDB taxonomy): domain Bacteria; phylum Pseudomonadota; class Alphaproteobacteria; order Micavibrionales; family UBA2020; genus JAPWJZ01. The sequence goes on from JADYYV010000056.1 coordinate 11,601, forward strand.
CCGACTTGATTTCGCCGGTATCCAGCATGACCAGCGGATTGTCGGTCACGGCATTCGCTTCGCGCAGGAAAATATCGGCGGCGAAGCGCATGTGATCGAGGCAAGCCCCCATCACCTGCGGCATGCAGCGGATGGAATACGGGTCCTGCACGCGTTCGTCATGGTCGTTATCATGGCTTGCGCGGATGCCGCTGTCTTTCAGAAGGTTGATATAAACCTTGGCAACATCCATCTGTCCTTTCTGGCGGCGGACTTTCTGGATATCGGGATCGAATGGCGTGGACGACCCCTTGAACGCATCGACGGTCATCGCGCCCGCGACAACCGCGCCCGAAAAACATTCTTCGGCGCGCAGCAGCCCGCGAATGGCAAGCGCGGTCGAAACCTGCGTGCCGTTCAGCAGCGCAAGGCCTTCCTTGGGCTCCAGATCCAGCGGCTTGAGGCCTATTTTTTTCAGCTCGGGCTTGGAATCGCACAAGATGCCATGCACACGCACCTGTCCCGCCCCGATAATCGGCAGCGCCAGATGCGACAGCGGCGCAAGGTCGCCCGATGCGCCGACAGAGCCCTTTTCGGGGATGCAGGGATAGACTTCCTTGTTATACAGCGTAATCAGGAAATCGATAATCTCGCGCCGCACGCCGGAATATCCCTGCGCCAGAGCGTTTATTTTCAGCAGCATGATCAGGCGCACGATATCGTCATCCAGGAACTTGCCGACACCTGTCGCATGCGACAGCACGATGTTGCGCTGCAGTTTTGCGAACTGATGCGGCGGGATGCGTACCTTGGCGAGCGCGCCGAAGCCGGTGTTGATGCTGTAAACCGGCTTGCCTTCTTCGATCACGTTATCGACAAGGCGCTTGGAAAGATCGACACGCCGATAGGCTGCGGGATCGAGCGCGATAGGCACATGATGCTTGGCGATTGTGCGCAGCATCGACAGGGTAACTTCGCCGGGCTTGATAATCAGGTTACGCATCATAATTCCCCTAAAGAATTAATCAATCATCGGTAATTTCAGGCCTTTTTCTTTCGCGCAATCAATCGCCTCGTCATAGCCTGCATCCGCGTGGCGCATCACGCCGGTTGCGGGATCGTTGGTCAGCACGCGTTTCAGCCGCTCGGCTGCTTCCGGCGTGCCGTCGGCAACAACGACCATGCCGGAGTGCTGCGAGAAACCCATGCCGACGCCGCCGCCATGATGCAGCGACACCCATGTCGCGCCGCTGGCGGTGTTCAAAAGCGCGTTCAGCAGCGGCCAGTCGGAAACAGCGTCCGAGCCGTCCTTCATGCCTTCGGTTTCGCGGTTCGGGCTTGCGACAGAGCCGCTGTCCAGATGGTCGCGGCCGATCACGACGGGCGCGGACAATTCGCCCGATGCCACCATGTCGTTGAATGCCAAACCCAGCTTGGCGCGATCGCCAAGGCCGACCCAGCAGATGCGCGCGGGCAGCCCCTGGAACTTGATGCGCTTTTGCGCCATATCGAGCCAGTTGTGCAGGTGTTTATTGTCGGGCAGCAATTCCTTCACCTTCGCATCCGTCTTGCGGATATCTTCGGGATCGCCCGACAGCGCGGCCCAGCGGAACGGGCCCACGCCACGGCAGAACAGCGGGCGGATATAGGCTGGAACAAACCCTTCGAAGGCGAAAGCATCTGTCACGCCCTCCTCCTCGGCCATCGCGCGGATGTTGTTGCCGTAGTCGAAAGTGGGGATGCCCATATGGTGG
>JADYYV010000057.1 GCA_020853455.1 Alphaproteobacteria bacterium
ACGCAGCCGGCTTTGCCGCCATCGCCGCACAGGCGAAAGCGGCGCTGGATGCGCAGAAGAAAAAAGCCGCTTAAGCTTTTCTTCGGATAAAAGATAAAAAAAGCCCCGGTGCGAACCGGGGCTTTTTCTTTGATCCGTCTTGAAAACGCTTATGCGCCGTTTTTCTGGCCGGGGCCGCCTGCTGCCGCTTTTGTCTGGCCAAGACCATACGTCTCGATCGGTTTTGCGCCGGTCGGGTCGAAGGCGCGGGCGTCTGCCGCGCGGGTATCGGCGGCAACCGTGCCGAATTCCTGCTTGATCGTGGCGTCGGGATTGACGATGCGCGACGCGCCGATTTTTTCTTCGGGGTTATAGTCTTTCGCGTTGCGCGCGCCGACCGCTTGTTCGTTCGGCTTGATGCCGCGCTTGCGGGCGAATTCGTCGGTGTTCACTTTGTTGGATTTGTCGGTCGCGCGGTCGATATGGCGCATGATGCCTTCAAGACCCTTCGACAGCGGCATGGCGACAAGGCCGCCGAAGCCGACGCCCGCGACCTTCGCGCCGATCAGCATCGGGATGACCGCGATATTGGCGGGGCCCATCGTCAGGACGGCGATCGTAAGACCGATGGTGGCGACGCGTTCGGCGATACGGCCGATGCGCGACGCGTGGAAACCGTGCTGCGACGGTTCCTGGAACGTGACTTTGCGGAACAGTTCGCCCAGCGTGTATTTATGCTCCGCCGGTTCGTTCAGCCAGCTGAGGACTTTTTCCGCCTTGTGGAATATGCTGCGTTCCGGCAGCGGCATCTGGTTGATGTCGAATTCCTTGTTGCTGGCGCCGATTTCGGTCGGTTGTGTAACCATGCTACCTCATCCCTCTGGGCAAATCTTTTTTGTTCTCGCGCTTGTATTCGCGCTCTGCGGTATGTCGTTCAAGACGCTCGGCGATGGCGGCCATTTTGTTCACGACGCCGCTGGTAATACCGGCCGCGATGAACGCGACGCCCTTGGCGACGAGCGGCACCAGCAGGATCGGTGCAAAGGAACTTTCGGCGACGCAGACCGCAACCGTCGCGGCGACGCCCAGCGCCATTGTCGCGCGTTCGACGATACGTGCGCCGCGACCCCAGTTGTGGTCCTTGTTGCGCATCAATTCGCCGTCGGTCGCCCAGTTGACAGCCTCGCCCAGCGTGAAGTGACGCTTCGGCGGTTCGGCCAGCCAATTGAACTTATCGCTCAGCGATATCGTGAAATCCCTGAAACTCATGACAAATCCCGCCTTACACCCGTTAGTAATAGGATAACCGCCTTTTAAAGTTATGTCAATAAAGCGCGCCTGCCCGATTCTAACGTCTTGATATATAGATATAATATGCCAAAAAACCGCCGGTTGTCGAACGGAATATTTCAGAATCAGGTTATGTTTGCAAGCGCCTGTCCTATCTGGTTAATTAGCACTTATGGCCCGTCCCGCATCATTATATGTCTGCCAGTCCTGCGGTTCGTCCCACAACAAGTGGGCCGGCAAGTGCGAAGCCTGCGGCGAATGGAATTCGATGGTGGAGGAAGCCAAGAATGACCGCCCGCCGCAAGGTTTGGGCCGCGCCAAGGGCCGCGTCATCGAACTGCACCCGCTGGAGGGCGTATCCGAAGTCCAGCCGCGCCGCGTCGTCGGCATCAACGAATTCGACCGCGTAGCGGGCGGCGGGCTGGTGCCCGGCTCCGCGCTTTTGATCGGCGGCGATCCCGGCATCGGCAAATCGACGCTGCTGTTGCAGGTCACCGCGCTTTTGTCGCGCAAAGCATCCTGCGCCTATATCTCGGGCGAGGAGTCATTGGATCAGGTGCGTATGCGCGCAGGGCGTCTGGGTTTTGCGAAAGAGAAAGTGGAGCTTGCCGCCGCGACCAACGTGCGCGACATCATTGAAACGATCGAGCGCCGCAATTTCGACGCGGTCGTGATCGATTCAATCCAGACCATGTATCTTGATAACCTTGATTCCGCGCCCGGCACGGTCGCGCAGGTGCGCGCATCCGCGGCCGAGCTGATCCGCGCCGCGAAAAAACGCGGCACATGCCTGCTGCTGGTCGGGCATGTGACGAAGGAAGGCCAGATTGCGGGCCCGCGCGTTTTGGAACACATGGTCGATACCGTTTTGTATTTCGAGGGCGACCGCGGCCACAGTTTCCGCATTTTGCGCGCCGTGAAAAACCGTTTCGGCCCGACGGATGAAATCGGCGTGTTCGAAATGGCGGAACAGGGGTTGATGGAAGTGCCGAACCCGTCCGAATTGTTCCTGTCGCAGCGCCAGCGCGAAATTTCCGGCAGCGCGGTTTTCGCGGGCATGGAGGGTACGCGCCCCGTGCTGGTCGAGGTGCAGGCGCTGGTCGCCCCCTCGCCGCTGGGTACGCCGCGCCGCGCCGTGATCGGCTGGGATCAAAGCCGTTTGTCGATGGTGCTGGCGGTATTGGAATCGCGCTGCGGCGTCGTGATCGGCCCGAACGATGTGTACCTGAACGTGGCTGGCGGATTGAAGATCAATGAACCGGCGGCGGATCTGGCCGTTGCCGCAGCGCTTGTCAGCTCGCTGTCGGGCGTGCCGGTGCCGCATGACATGGTCGTGTTCGGCGAAATCGGCCTGTCGGGCGAAGTGCGCCATGTGGCGCAGGGCGACCAGCGGCTGAAGGAAGCATCCAAGCTGGGATTCAAAAACGCCATGATCCCGCATCTGGCCGGCAAGAAACCCGTCGCCGATCACGGGCTGAAACTGACGCAAGTGAAGCAATTGCAGGATATTTTACCGCTGTTTTCGGAAGGAAAGAATTAAATGACACCCGCCGCACTTGATATCATCATCGCCGTGATTTTGGCACTGTCCATGCTGGTCGCCTATTTCCGCGGCATCATCCGCGAGGCCTTCACCATTTTCGCGCTGATCGTCGCAACTTCCGTCACCTATTTCGGCGGCGAATTGCTGATCCCCAGCTATAACAAATGGCTGAAGGTGGACGAGCGCGGCGAACAGGCCGCAGCCGCCATCAGCAAGGGCGCAACCGATGTCGCGCAGGCGGCGATCGCCAAGGAACACCTGATCATGGGCGTCCTGTCGCCGGAGAAAACCGCCGTCATCCTGTCTTACCTGTCCGTTTTCGTCATCATCTACCTCATCATGTCGCTGGTCGGCTTCTTCGTCAGCCGCGCGGTGACCGAGGCGGGGCTGGGCGTGATGGACAAGGTGCTGGGCGCGGGTTTTGGTTTGGCGCGCGGGTTCCTGGTCGTGTTCCTGTGCTTCCTGCCCATCTCCTTCCTTGTGAAGGCGGATAATTTCCCCGACTGGGCGAAGAATTCGGTGAGCGTGCCGATTTTGCAGGACACCGTCGCCTATGTCGACAGCAAGGTCGATCTGCGCAAACTTGTCGCCGATAACGGCAAGGAGATCATCAGCAAGATCAACTTGAAGCCGTCGTCGAAGGCGCGCGCCGAAGCCAATCCCGTGACCGAGGAAGAAGAGCGCGAGATGCAAGAAGAACTGCTCGACGACGAACGCACGGCGCGCCCCTGATGTCGCGCAAGAAACACGCACAGGGTCATTCGCCGTGGCGCATCCGCCTGTTCGTCATCCTTGTGACGGGCTTATGCGCGGTGGCGGCGTTTCCCGTGATGTTCGACCGCAACGCGCTGCCCGAAGAGGTGCGCAACAACAAGGCGGTCGTA
>JADYYV010000058.1 GCA_020853455.1 Alphaproteobacteria bacterium
TCGACGGCCTGACGCGCGGCTTCCTGCAAAACGCCGTCCGTTGTCTGCCCCTGCGTCAGCAGCGGCTGGCTCATCAGCTTGAATTCCTTCAGCGCGGCTTCGGTCAGCGGCCCTTTTACGCCGTCAGCGCCGCGAATGCCGAGGTCGAAGCCGATCGTCCTCAGCGCGCGTTGTTGTTCTGCGATCTGGATATCATAGGCGTAATTCATGCCTTTATACGCGGTCTGCGGAATTTCGGCTTCATGCGCAACGTATTCGGCGCCCAGCAGGGCTGAAATGCGGGGGTTGCTGCGCATTGCCACGATCTGGCGCAGGACGGCGGGATCGTTCACATGCACGCGCACGGTCGGCTGGTTTTGAGCGTTCATCGCGGGCGCGCTGACCTCGATATTGTCGGCAAAGAAGCCCATGCCGTGCTTCGCGCCCTGCGTTTTCATCAGGTAAAGCCAGGTCGAGACGTTGAATTTATAGACGTCGCCCGCGCGCAGGCGGGTGGGGGAGACGTTCATGACGTTGCCCGAATTTTCCTGCAGGCGCGTGACCATCGCCTCGAAATCCGTGCCGGTCTGGCGCGCGGCGAAATGCAGCGTGGCGGCGACGGCGAGGGAAATCTTGTATTTCTTGGCGTCGGGCGCTGCCGCTTTCTTGATGTCGGCGATCGTTTTCAGCTCGTCGCGGGTTAGCGCGCCGGTATTGGGGCTGTTGGTCAGCGTCCGGTATTCCGCGATCGTTTCGCGGTTCTGGACAAAGAAAATGTTGCGCGATTTTTCATCGTCCGTGCCGAACAGCGGGGCAAAGGACGCGAGCGGCGTAAAGCGGTGCGGCAGCGGCACGGGCTCGTTTTCCGGCGGCGGCGCGTTGACAAGCCCCGGCGTGGTCGTGAGCGTGTCCTGCGCGGGCAGGCTCGACGGGCTTGGCAGCTGGCCCTGGGCGGCCAAGGTCAGCGGCGAGAAAATCACCGTCGAGGCAAGCGCGACAGTCTTGAACTTCCGTCTCAGTTCCGCCTTGTCGATGGTTGGAAAATGCATGCTTGCTCTTTGCCTTAGTTTCCGGAGTCGTACCAATTACAGACAGTATAGCGCAATACGGTAAATATTTCAACAATTCCGAACATCCTCAATGGGTTAGTAACAGCTTGAGCATAAGCTAGCCATGATTGCACCCCTGTTATTTGTTTTTGCTTTGGTGCTACACTAAATGAATAGAACAAAAGGGATTTCGGGGAATAGATGCAGCTCAAATATACGTCCATCACAGGCGCTGACGATGCGGTTGATCCGGCGGATCTTCTGGCGCTGTCGCGTGAATTCCCGTTTGCCGAATGGGCCATCCTGCTGCTTCCCGCGCGCACGGGCACGCCGCGCTTTCCGTCCAAGGAATGGATCACGCGGTTTTCACAACTGGCAAAAGGCCTGCATACAGCCATGCACCTTTGCGACGGCGCGCTTTTGGGGTTTATCCGCGGCGACAGCGAAATCCTCGACCTGATGTCGGGCTTCAAGCGCATCCAGCTGAACCTTAAATTCGGCGATGTCGAAGGCAAGTATGATCCGGCCGACCTGGTGCAGCGCGTGCGCGACAACCCGCAATTCCAGTTCATCATCCAATACGGCCGCGACAAGCAAAGCCTGCTGCCGCTGCTGGCCGATGTGCCGAACCACGCGGTTCTTTACGACGATTCAGCCGGCCGCGGCATCAGCCCCGACAGCTGGGATCCGCCGCTGCCAAACCATTTCTGCGGTTATGCCGGCGGGTTGAACCCGTCAAATGTCGCGCAGCAGATCGCCATCATCGCGCAGGTTGCGCCCGGTTATACGACATGGATCGACATGGAAACCGGCGTGCGCACCGACGATAAATTCGACCTTGCAAAGGTGCGCCGCGTGCTGGAAATTTCGCAACCCTTTGCCATACCCGCAGATGCCGCCGCCAAGGCAAAACAAGGATAAGTGCTTTAAAGATGACCAACGAACCCACAACCGCCGCCCGCGTCCACAAATCAGAGCGTTCACGCGCGCTGACAGTCATGACGCTCGACAAGCTTGATACCCTGACGCTTCCTTCGACGCCGCAGTTTTACGAGCTGTGGTACCGGTATTTTGACGGCGACCCTGAAATTACCCGCGCGATCGATGCCATCGAAGGCGAACCGGACGAAGCTTCCTGCCAGAAGATCTATGCGCGTTTTCTAAGCGCGCAAACGCAGGACGCGGCGGTCAACAAGGTCAACGATCAGGTGCAGGGATCAATCACGGCTCTTGCTTCCATGCTGAAATCCGCGTCAAGCGCGACCTCCGAATACGGCACGCAGCTGGACGGCGTATCCGAAAAAATCGGCGACGCGTCGTCGATGAGCGACCTTGGCGATGTCATCAGCGGCATCCTGACCGAAACGATGAAGATGGTCGAAAAGAACAAAGAGCTGGAGATCGAACTGAACAATTCGTCGCAGCAGGTGACGGAGCTGAAACAGTATCTGGATAACGTCAAGAAAGAAGCCACCACGGACAGCCTGACCGGTATCGCCAACCGCAAGGCGTTTGACAATTTCATCTCCGAAAAAGCCGTTTTTTCCACGGCGAACAAGGAGCCGATGGTGCTGATGATGCTCGACATCGACCATTTCAAGAAATTCAACGACACCTACGGCCACCAGACGGGCGACCAGGTGCTGCGGCTTGTCGCGCGCACGCTGGTCGGCAACATCAAGGGCCACGACATCGCGGCGCGCTATGGCGGCGAGGAATTCGCGATCATTCTGCCCGCAACGCCGCTTGCCGCGGGATTGAAAGTCGCCGAGGCGCTGCGCCGCCATGTGGAGCAAAAGGAACTGGTGAACAAAGCCAGCAACGAAAAACTCGGCACGATCACCATTTCCGTCGGCGTCGCCGAATACAGGCCAGAGGAAAGCATCACCGATTTTATCGAACGCGCCGACATTGCGCTGTATCAGGCCAAGAATGCAGGCCGTAACCGGGTGCAATCTGCGGGGTAGGGATGTCTTTATCCGAAAAACACGCGGCTGCGCGCGATGCCTTGGGCCGCCATGATTACGAAGACGCCATCCGGCATATCGACGCCGCGCTCGAGCATAACGAACACGATTCCGCCGCCATGAGCCTGATGGCCGAAACGCTGGAAGAACAGGGCGCGTTGATGGAAGCGGTTGGCTATGCCGTGCTGGCGATCAACACCGACAATGAAAACCTTGCGGCAAAAAAACAATTCCTGCGCCTTGCCGGCGAAATGCATTTCACGCATCACAACCCGAATGTCGAAAGCGCCCTTCTGGCCTGCCTGAAAACCCCTGACCTAGAATACGGCGGCGCGAACGTGCTGTGGGGCAATGCGCTGCTGGTCAACCCTTCGTTCATCGCGCTGTTTACGCATGTCATGCGCAAGCGCCTGCTGCCGTGGTCGAAGCCCTTCGACGGCATTACCGATTTTTCGCCGCTGCTGACGCCCTATTTCCTGCTGGGTATTTCGCAGATCACCGTATGCTTCCTGCCGTTCGAGCGCTTCATGGTCAACCTGCGCGCCTTCCTGCTGGAACAGTCCGGCAGCGCAGAGCCGCAACTGCCGGTCTCTGACCTGCTGGCGCTGACGGCCGCCATGGCGCGCTATGCTTTTCATGCCGATTTCATCCTCGAGATCACGCCGAGGGAGCAGAAACAAGCGGATGCGTTTCGCGGCAAGGCATTGAGCGGTGCGGCTACCGCGCAGGATATCGCGATACTTGGCTGCTATGCGCCCTTATACGGCCTTTCCAATGCCGATATGGTCGAGGAAAAATACAAATCACATCCCGTCCTTGACAGCATGATTGCTGACCATATCACGGAATACAAGGCGCTGCGCGAGCGTGCGGCGAAAATCATGCCCGCGACCTCTATTCTTGGTGAAGTCGCCGACAAAGTCAGGAACATGTACGAAAGTTTCCCGTATCCCCGCTGGCGGCAGCTGGAGGAAACGAAATTTACGTGGCGCGAACAGGACCGCGCGGCGCTTGAAAAACCGGGCGCGACGGGGCTTGTCGCCGGCTGCGGCACGGGGCGGGAATCCTGCCAGCTGGCCGCCGCGTTTCCGGATGCCGATATTCTTGCCATCGACATTACGGCAGCAAGCCTTTCCTATGCGATCAACAAGGCCGAGCAATACGGCATCAAAAACGTCGCGCATATTCAGGCAGACATCATGGAGTTGCCAAAGCTCGGGCGCAGCTTCGATTACATTCACAGCGTCGGCGTGCTGCACCATATGGCCGATCCGGAGCAGGGCTGGCAAACGCTGGCCAACCTGCTGAACCCCGGCGGCATCATGCATATCGGGCTGTACGGCGAAACGCCGCGCCGCTCGATCGTGGAGGCGCGCGCCGCAATCGCCAAGGGTAAATATCCGCATACCCCCGAAGGGATGCGCGAATTCCGCAAAGACTCTCCGCTGCTGCTGCGTTCGGAAAGCCTGTCGACTCTATTAAAGGCGCGCGACTATTATTTCCTCAACATGTATAGCGACCTGCTGTTCCATGTGCATGAAGACCGTTTCACAATCCCGCGCATCGGAGCCGCACTTGAAAAAATGGGCATGGTGTTTACCGGCTTCAAGCTGCCCGAAAAAGTGATGCAGCAATTCCGCGAACTGTTTCCGGACGATATGCGCGGCCTGTCGCTGAAAAACTGGGAAGCTTTTGAAAAACTGCATCCCGATACCTTTATCCATTCCTATAAATTCTGGTGCCGCAGGGCATAATGAAAAGGAGTTCAAGCATGTTTTTCCGTTTCTTCGTTCTGGCGTTTGCCCTGCTGCTGTCTGCGCCGGCCGTGGCGCAAACAGAAAATGACGGATATGTCGATACGCCGGCGCTGACGCTCGACGAACAAATGACGAATGCGTCCGATGGCGATGTCGCTTCGCAATACAACCTTGGCATGAAATACGCGCGCGGCGACGGCGTGCCGCAGGATTACAAGGTTGCCGCCAAATGGCTCGAAATGGCGGCCAACAAGGGCGACATGGATGCGCAGGCCGCTCTGGGCGTGATGTACCAGAAGGGGCAGGGCGTGCAGCAGGACAACAATATCGCCGCAAGCCTTTACAAACGCGCCGCCGCGCAGGGCGACAAGATGTCGCAATATAACCTTGCGTCGATTTACGCGAGCGGACGCGGTTCGATGCGCAACGACAAGGAAGCTTTTTTCTGGGTCACGCTGGCATCTGTCGAAAATACCGAACCGCAGGTGACGGCGCTACACGATACGCTCGCCGCGCGCCTGACGCCCGCCGACATCAGCGAAGCGCAGCAGCGTGCGTCGCTGTGGGTACCCGAAAAGAAGCCGGAAGAAGAAATGCCGGAAAAGCTGCAATATGGCCAGTAAGCCCCTTATTACATACGGCGCGGTTTTTGCGGCGGTGCTGGGGCTGTTCGCGCTTTCGGCCTTTGCCCAGCCGTCGGTGCGCAAGCCGGTTGCCGAAGCGGAACGCATGAACGGCTACGCGTTGAACGATTACGCGGGATTCTGGAAGAACCCCGATTGGCATTTCGTCACGGTGCGCTATCGCCGCGACAGCAGCGAAATGCGCCTTACTTACGCCAACGACATCGCATGGAAGGCCTTGCTGGCGGGCGGCACGGACTACCCCGAAGGTGCAGTCTTCGGCAAGGTCGGGCTGCTGACGCAGGACGATCCCAGCTTCACCAGTTCCGCCGTGCCTGCGGGCGCGCGCCGGTATCAGCTGATGATCCGCGACAAGGTAAAGGGCAAGGATACCAACGGCTGGGCATATGCGCTGTTCGACGGGCGCGGCAAGGCGGTTGCGGAAGACCAGGATATCGCGTCGCAGGCCTGCTGGGCCTGCCATGCGCTTGTGCCGGAGCGCGGCGAAGTATTTTCCCAGCCGATCAGCATGGATATTTCCGACACGCTGCCCGATCCCGGTGCCGTCCCCTTCGCACAGGCGATTTCTCGCGTCGAGTTTGATACGGTTCAGGTATCCACGCTGCCTGAAAAAATCCGCGCAAGGCTGCCCAAGGAAACTGAAACTATTCGCCTGGTGCAGGGCAAGCTCGCGCTGAATTTATTCCGCGGGACGATCGACGAAATCCGTCCGACGCTGGCAAAGGAATCCATGCGCGCGAAAATGCCGGCTGTCTTGATGAGCAAGGATGGCACGCTGTTTTCGGTTGTCCATGCCGTAGCGGGCGTCAAAAGCTGCGCCTTGTCGGGCGGCGGGCAGGGCGTGACCGTCAACGCCTTTTATACGACCGGCATCGTGCCCGGCAGGGAATCCCTGATCGCCGAGCATCAATACTGCGACAAGCAATAAAAGTGGTGTATCAGCCGCGCTTCATTGCGGCGGTGGTCAGCTTGAAAATGCGCCAGCCTGCGCCTGCGATAGCGCCGAATGACGACAGGCGCAGCGCCGCGTCTGCAACAGGCTCGCCCAGCCACAAAGCCAGCACCACTCCCAGCATGCCCCCGGCTGCGCCGCCGCGTGCGGTTGCGCGCGGCAATCCGCCGAAGGCTCCCGTCGATGCAAAGCCGGTGCCGATGCCTGTCAGGCTCGCCAGCAGCATCTTGATGCCCGTCCAGCCAAGATTGATACCCTTGAAGAAAACGCCCAGCGCAAAGCTGATGCCGAAAAATATGGCCGCGCCCGCAGACGCGCCCAGCAGCGCGCCTGTCATGCTGCCCATGTTGTGTTCATGCGCGGAAATCGCGCCGATGGCCATGCCCAGCACCGCGCCGAAACCGCTCCAGCCTGAAAACGTAATCCAGCTCGGGCCTTTTGCGCCGTAGTCGGGGCGCCCGTAAATTCTCTCGCTGGCCGCCTGCCGCGCCGCATCCGCATTCAGCTGGCGCGTGAAACGGGCTGCGTATTGATTGTGTGGGCCTTCGTTCGTCATGGTCGCACCTCTTTGACTGCACATCGTCTTTGGCAAGCTTATCAGCTAACAACAGCGATGACACGCATGAAGCGGTATGTTCCCTGCGAAACCCGTTTTTTGCGCAGTTTCGCCTCTTTTAACCTGTTGATTTATAACGAAACTAAAATTCGAAAATGCAAAATGCGCATTTCATAAGGCGTTGATTTTACAGTGTATTTCAAAAACGGCTGTGTGCAAAAACGGTATAAAAACACATACAAAACCCGTCGAAAACCGGCACAGGAAATCAGAACCTGAAAATTACCTGAACATTTTCAATGAGATATAAGTTACACCGTAGGCGGTTTTTGCTGGGAAACGACAGCAGGCGCTTTTATTGCTTCTGCGGGGGAAACACCGGTTTTATGCCCGAACAGGTCCGCCAGTTTCGGTTTTGCGAAAGGCTGCGGGCCTTCGGCGGGTTTGTTTTGCGGAGCGTCGGTTTTGACGGGCGTGACCTTGCGGTGCTTTTCGCGGTCGGCGTCGACTGCGGCGTCCTGGAGCGGCAGGGTGATCGCGCCGCCGATCCAGCTGCCGATCAGCGCGGCGGGCAGGATGCCCCAGCCGAAAGCGGCTGCGGCTATGCCGCCGCCGATGGTGCCGAGCGCGATGGCGGCAAAGGAAACGGGATGGCGTTTTTCCAGCGGGGCTTCGCCGTTCTTGTGATACGACAGCACGCGGCCGAGGAATGATTGCAGGCGTTCGCCGCGCGATGCGCCTTGCAGCGGCGAAAACAGCGGCGTGACGTGATGTGCGGCCAGCTTTTCCGCGATCATGCTGCCGACCGCGCCGCCCGCCACAAACAGCGCAGCGCCGCCGATCAGCGCGGGCACAAGGAATACGGGGCTCAGAACGGTAGCGGCGGTCGTGGCATGCGCGAACAGCACGCCGGGCGCGCTCAGCACCGCGCCCATAGAAGTCGCAATCGCGGCCATGCTGCCGGGCAGGACGGTGATCAGGCTGCGGTAAGCGGTGTTCAGGGATTGTTTGGCGAAATCGAGAATTCTGGACGGCTTCAAAAGCCCTTTGAACAAGCCTTCGTCTTTGACGATTTTCGCCATGTTGACGATATCGCTGCCGCCGGTTGCGATCAGGTGATACGTGCCGAGAACACCGAGCGCCATCGCAGGCGCGACCCAAAGCCCGGACAATACGCCCGCAAGCCCGAAGCCGCCGGCAAAGCCATAGAACGCACCCGCCAGCGGGCTGACCAGAGCAGCCGCCTGCAGCACGTTGCGCATGGATTTATCGAGCAGATCGATATTGCGAACCAGATAATTGCTCATGTTGGCAGAACCCCCGTTTGGCACTGCCGCGACACTATACTTGTGCCGAAGTTATGTCAATCTAATAACGCGCCTCAGGCGACATCGTCCAGACGGGCCAGCGTTTCTTCTTTCCCAAGGATTTCAGCGACATGAAAGACCGACGGGCTGTTCGTGGTGCCGGTGATGGCGGCGCGCAGCGGCATCGCCACTTTGCCCAGTTTCAGTTCTTTCTTGGCCGAAAATTCCTTCAGCACGCTTTCGATCTGGTCGTGCTTGAAATCGCTGACGGTGCCGAGCGCCTGTTTCATTTCGCCGATCAGCGCGCGCGTGGCGGGGTCCAGAACGTCGGCAGCTTCTTTGGTGAGCGGCAGCGGTCGCTGGCGGAGGTAGAACAACCCCGCCTTCGCAAGATCGATCAGCGTCTGCGCGCGTTCCTTCAGATCCTTCAGCCCGTGCTTCAGACGTTGCAGGCCGACGTCATCAGGCGCTGCGCCCAGTTCTTTTTCGAGATAGGGTTTCAAAAGCCCCATCAGGCGGTCGTCATCGGCAAGCCGCAGGTAATGCGCGTTCACATTCGCCAGCTTGGCGAAATCCATGCGCGAGGGCGACTGGCCGATATCGCTCAGTTCGAAAATTTTCATCGCGTCTTCGCTGGTGATGATTTCGGTATCGCCATGCCCCCAGCCGAGGCGCAGCAGGTAATTGCGCATCGCTTCGGGCAGGTAACCCATTTCCGCATAGGCCTCGACCGCCAGCGCGCCGTGGCGCTTCGACAGCTTCGCGCCGTCGGGGCCGTGGATGAGGGGAATGTGGGAGAAGCTGGGCACGCTCCATTCCATCGCATCATAAATCATGCGCTGGCGGAAGGCGTTGGTCAGGTGGTCGTCGCCGCGGATGATATGCGTGATGCCCATGTCATGGTCATCGACGACGACGGAAAGCATATAGGTCGGTGTGCCGTCGGCGCGCAGCATGACCATGTCGTCGAGCTGCGTGTAGGGCACTTTCACTTCGCCCTGCACCTGATCCGTAATCGACATTTCGCCGTTGTTGCCGGACGGCGCCTTGATGCGCACGGCGGGCTTGCGGTCGGCGGGCGGATTTTTCGCATCCTTTTCGGCGCGTTCGCGCAGGATGGTGTTCAGGCCGCCCAGCGCGTTTGCGCTTTGCTGCTGCTGGCGCAGTTGTTCGAGTTCTTCGGGCGAGGTGTAGCAGAAATACGCCTTGCCGCGTTTCACCAGCTCATGCGCGACTTCGGCATGGCGGTTCATGCGCGCGAACTGGAAGATCGGCTCTTCGTCGAATTCGATGCCCAGCCAGTTGAGGCCGTTAAAGATCGCCTTTACCGCCGCATCGGTCGAGCGGGCGCGGTCGGTATCCTCGATGCGCAGCAGGAACTTGCCGCCGTAATGGCGGGTGAACAGCCAGTTGAACAATGCCGTGCGCGCGCCGCCGATATGCAGGTAACCGGTCGGCGAGGGGGCGAAACGTGTGACGATCTGGGACATATAAAACCTTTCAATAAGCGCATGGATTGTATGGGTTTAATATGCCAAACTCAACCCCTTTAGAACGTGCCGCATATAACGATGAAAATGCCGAATTTGCTCAACGCTTTGCTGGAGGAGCGCGACAGATGGCTGCTGTGGCTGCCGGTGCCGCTGGCGCTGGGCATCGCGTTCTATTTCAGCCTGCCGGTCGAGCCGCCGTTGCTGGCGGGGCCGGTGGCGCTGGCCATGCTGGTCGCGATATGGGCGCCGTTCCATGCCAATAAAGTTTTTATGCATTTCTGGATCATTGCGCTGCTGGTCGTTATGGGCTTTACGGCGGGATGCCTGCGCACATGGTACGTATCGGCGCCTGTGCTGGAGAAAAAAGCCTATGGCGTGACGGTCGAGGGGCGCGTGGTGGAGGCGGTCGCGCTTGAAAAAGGCTGGCGCGTGGTGCTGGACAATATCCGGCTGGCCGAGGGAGAGATAAAACAAAAATCGCTGCCGGAACGCGTGCGGGTGAAGTTGAAAAACAACGATGCCGCGCGCCCCCGTGCGGGCGATACGCTGAAGGTGCGCGCGGCCCTGATGCCGCTATCGCCGCCGGTTCTGCCGGGCGCGTTCGATTTCCAGCGTCACGCGTTTTTCAAGCGGCTGGGCGCGACCGGTTATGCGCTGGCCGATGCCGAGATAACCGCGAAAGCGGAGCGCGGATTCCTGTTTGAAAACTTGCGCCGGTATATCCGCGAACATATCGAAGCCCGGGTACAGGACAAGGAACATGCCGCCCTGATCACTGCGTTCATGGTGGGCGAAGACGACGGCATATCGGAAAAAACATGGGAAGTAACGCGGCTGTCGGGCATCGCGCACCTGATTGCGATTTCGGGTTCGCATTTCTTGCTGATCGGCGGTTTCGTGTTTTTTATCGTGCGCGCTGCGCTGGCGGTCTTTCCCTATGTCGCGCTGCGCTGGCCGATCAAGAAAATCGCGGCGGGCGCGGCGATTGCGATTGCGGTTTTTTACATGCTGCTGATCGGCGCGCCCGTGCCGGCGCAGCGGGCGGTTTTGTCGGTCTGCATCATCATGGGCGCGATCATGGCGGACCGCGACCCGTTTACGCTGCGCATCGTCGCGTTTTCCGCGCTTGTCATTTTATTGTTCGAGCCGGAATCTTTGCCGGGCGCCAGTTTCCAGCTTTCATTTGCCGCCGTGGTCGGGCTGGTGGCCGTATATGAATCGACGCAAAACTGGTGGTCGCAACAGCTGCACGAAGCGCCGTGGTACCGGCGCTATGCGCTCTACCTTTTGGGCTGTTTTATTTCGACGCTGGTGGCGGGTATCGCGACCGCGCCGTTTTCGCTGTTCCATTTTTCCAGCATGTCGCTGACGGGCGGGATGATCGCCAATATCATCGCCGTGCCGATTTCATCGTTTATCACGTTTCCGGCGGGGCTGATCGCCTGTGTGCTGATGCCGCTGGGGCTGGAGCAATGGCCGCTCTATGTGACCGAGCAAAGCCTTGCCCTGATCATGAACGTCGCGGAAACGGTGGCGGCGTGGCCGCATGCGTCGCAACATGCGGATGCGTGGCCAGCGGGTTTGTTGGCGCTGTTTGCCATTGGCGGGTTGTGGCTGTCGATCTGGCAGACGAAAATGCGTTATCTGGGGCTATTGCCCATCATGGCGGCCTGTATCCTGATCCCGATGACACCGCGCCCCGATATCCTGATTTCCAACCGCGTCGACCTGTTCGCCGTGCGCGCGCCGGATGGCGTGCTGTGGGTATCGTCCAAGACCAAGGAAAAATTCATCCGCAACGAATGGAAGGAACGCGAGGGCGGGCAGGGCATTGATTACTGGCCGGAGGAAGGACAGGGACGGGTGGTTTCCTGCTCGGCCGGGGTATGCCGGTTCGAGGCCGGGGGGCAGCGTATTTTGTTTGTTATGGACAAAGGCGGCCTGCCGGAAAACTGCGCCGTTTCCAGCATGATTTTGAGCATGGAGCCCTTCAAGGACGCCGAAGACTGCCGCCGCCAGACTATGCTGCTGGATCGCTGGGATATATGGCGGAAAGGGGCGCATGCCATCTACCTGTCGCCGGAAAGGGTGCGCATCGAAACGGTTCAGGGGGATCGCGGCAAGCGGCCATGGACCGGTCGCCAGTAGGGGACGGGTCGCCAGTAGATATTGACAAATTGACATAAAAATGGTCGATTAATATCTCTCAACCGGAGGATGCCATGACAGAATGGTCGCAGAGCGAAATCGACGATGTCCGCGAAGGGACGACCGAGTCCGCGCGCGAACTGTCAAAGCTCAACAGCAAAGTCGACCAGTCGCTGGCGAATGACAAAGCGCTGCTGGAAGTTTTTAAGAAAGTATCGCAGCAGCTGGATACTTTAACCGGTGAAATCCGTGCGTTACGAAACGATCTTGCACCATCGCTTGATAAGCCGCGCAAGCTCGGAAAATCTTTATAGATTACTTTAAGAAAGTAGTATTAGTGCTTGTGATGGTGGTCATGTCCGTGATGGTGACCATCATGGTGGTGGTGATGGGCACAGCCGGAAACATTCCATTCAGGGGCGGCCTGTGACGGGTGGTTTTTGCCCCATTTGATCCATGCTTTTTCGTGGAAGTAATAGCCGACGATCTGGATCGACGGCTCGAGGATCGAGATACCGAGCGCTGTCACAAAGCTGGCGCGAACGTCATGCGTCAGGCTGTACGTCACAAACCATGACACAAAGAAAGAGATGGTCACGTGCATCAGGCCATAGGTGGCGGTCTTGGCGATGGTGGGGAATTTCAGCTTCATAGCGATTTCTTTCCGTAATCTATCGGCGCAATATACGCCTACAGAAACCAGAAAGTAAAGCGCAAGTTGAAATTTTCTAACCCGAAAGCAGAGACGGGGCCGATTTAGTAGTTCCGAAACAGGCTCCGCAGTTTGCCCTGAATACGCACCTGGCTGGGGGGCAGACGGATGGGCTGGTAAGCGTCGTTTTCGGGCATCAGGACGACCTGCCCGATTTCGCGGCGCAGGCGTTTCAGGGTGACTTCTTCCTCGTTCACCAGCGCCACCACGATGTCGCCGTCATTGGCGCGGTCGCATTTTTCGATGATGACGATATCGCCATCCATGATCCCGGCCTTCATCATGGAATCCCCTTCAATCGTCAGGGCATAGCAGGGCTGCATGCCCAGCATGCTCATGGGGACGCCGATGGTATCGACTTCGTCGCGCACAGCCTCGATCGGCGTGCCGGCGGCAATTTTACCGTGGATGGGCAGCTGGACAAGTTCTTCGCCGCCGGTGCGGAAATTGTTGGCAGGGCGGAGCGAACCGGCTGCGGCGGGCGCACGGCGCGAGGCCTGCTGGGCCTGCAGGGAAACCACGTTTTCGGGCAGTTTTTTCACTTCCAGCGCGCGCGCCTTGTTCGGCAGGCGCTCCAGAAATCCGCGCTCCACAAGGGCGTTGATCAGGCGGTGGATGCCCGATTTGGATTTCAGGTCGAGACCGGTCTTCATTTCCTCAAAAGACGGCGAAAGGCCGGTCTTCTGGATGTAATCGTTGATATAAATGAGCAGGTCGCGCTGTTTCTTGGTGAGCATCGGTATTCCCCTTGTTAGAAACCTATTCTTCTTTTGTTCTAGTTTAGTTCGCGAGTCAAGTCAAGCCATTCCTTTCAACCCCTTCAATCCGCCACGATTTTGGACTTGGCATTGCTGCGTCAAAAGCGCGAATATAAACGGGGTTTCGGGAGTTCATGAAGTATCCGCCATACATCTTCGCTTTTGCGCTTTTTGCGGCTGCCACCATTGCGGCTGCCGACGAATCCGTGCCGCCGGAAACGGCGGGGGCGTCGCATGCAACAGCGACCGCGTCGCATGAAACAACAACCGCGGCACCGCAACCCGGTATCGTCTGGTCTGCGCCTGCTGTCCAGGTAAAAACGGCGCCCGAAGACGTTGAATGGCTATCGACCACCGTGCAGATGCCGCCGCTGCTGGCGCCGCCGCTGGGGCTGAATATTTCTTCCGATGGCGGCAGGTACCAGTACGAGGCGTTGGAGCAGGGGGCCGAAAAAACGCTGCAGCCGGAGCCTATTCCCAAGCAGCATATGGCGGGGCGCAAGCCGATGATAGCGATTGTGATCGACGATATGGGGCTCGACCGCGTTCATTCGGCGCGCGCGGTCAGGCTGCCGCCGGCGGTGGTGCTGTCTTATCTTCCGTACAGTTCAAACATCGCGCAGCAGACCGACGCCGCGAAAAAAGCGGGGCATGAATTGATGCTGCATTTGCCGATGCAGCCGGAACGCAAAACCGCCGATCCGGGGCCCGGTTATCTGGGCGTCGAAATGGCGCCGCTGGCGCTGCATGAACGCGTCATGAAAAACCTTGAA
>JADYYV010000059.1 GCA_020853455.1 Alphaproteobacteria bacterium
GAGTCGGATTCCGTTGCCAAAATTGGTAATTTGGTAGAAATAAGAAAAACGAAAAGCGCCCCGCGTTTGACGTTCTTCGTGCCGCCGATGCTGCGCGCGAAAAATTTGATCAAATTTCCCTCTCCTCCGCTTGCGGCGGGAGAGGGGCAGGGTGAGGGGGTGGTGCCCCACGATCGAACATCGTTCTGCGGCACCGCCCCCTCATCCCGGCCTTCTCCCGCCGCAAGTGCGGGGGAGAAGGGGAAGGGGCCAAGCGAGGCGAGGCTATGGGATTACTGGTTCTGAAATTTGGCGGCACGTCGGTCGCAACTGTTCCTGCTATTGAAAACGTGGCGAACAAGGTCGCTGCCGAAATCGCGCTCGGCCACAAGGTCGCGGTTGTCGTTTCCGCCATGGCGGGCGTCACCAACCAGCTCGTCAGCTATTGCACCGCCATCAATCCGCTGTATGACGCACGCGAATATGACGCGATTGTCGCATCGGGCGAACAGGTCACATCGGGCCTGCTGGCGCTGGCGCTGCACAAGCGCGGCATCGCGGCGCGGTCGTGGCAGGGCTGGCAGGTGCCGATCCTGACCAACGATGTGCATGGCAAGGCGCGCATCAAGGGCATTGAAACAGACAATCTGCACGCCAGCCTCGCGCGCGGCGAAGTCGCGGTTCTTGCGGGTTTTCAGGGCATGGCGGGCAACAGCCGTATTGCGACGCTGGGCCGTGGCGGTTCTGATACTTCGGCGGTTGCGGTGGCTGCGGCGCTGAAGGCCGATCGCTGCGATATTTACACCGATGTCGACGGCGTATATACCGCCGATCCGCGCATCGTGACGAAGGCGAAAAAAATTCCCAAGATTTCTTATGAAGAAATGCTCGAAATGGCATCGGTCGGGGCGAAGGTCTTGCAGACCCGCTCGGTCGAATTGGCGATGAAGGAAAAGGTGCCGGTGCAGGTGCTGTCGAGCTTCGACGGCGCGCTGGGCAGCGACATCCCCGGAACAATGGTTGTAGATGAGGATAATATCGTGGAACAGGAAGTTGTCAGCGGCGTCACCCATAGCCGCGATGAAGCAAAAGTAACCCTGCGCAACCTGCCGGACGTGCCGGGCGTGGCGGCCAAGATTTTCGGCGGGCTTGCCGATGCCGCGATCAACGTCGATATGATCGTCCAGAACGTGTCGCCCGACAAGGCGCGCACCGATTTGACCTTCACCGTCGGCCGCGCCGACCTGCCCAAGACGCTGGAAATTCTGAAGGCTGCCGAAAACGGCGGGCTGAAGGGCATCCAGGTTGAATCGAGCGCGGATGTGGCGAAGGTTTCCATCATCGGCATCGGGATGAAATCCTATGTCGGCGTCGCGTCGAAAATGTTCCAGACGCTGGCGGACAAGGGCATCAACATCCAGGTCATCACGACCTCCGAGATTAAAGTCAGCGTGCTGATTTCCGAAGAATACACCGAACTTGCCGTGCGCTCGCTGCACACGGCCTATGGCCTCGATCAGGCATAAAAGGACGCAATGAACGCCGGGCGGAAAACATGGCCGGAAGTGACGACAACCGCGGAGGCGCGGGATCTCAAGTCGTCCGAATTTGTCGAAGCGCAGATTTCCTTCGCCGCCCCCCGCCGCATCATGCAGACCCTGCGCGACCTGATGAACGCGCCGCAGCCGGCGGATACCAAGCTGGATGAAATCGTGCGCCTTGTCGCGCGTGAACTCCGCGCCGATGAATGTTCCTGCTATATCCAGCGCGCGGGCGAAGTGCTGGAGCTTTATTCATCCTCCAACCTCGAACCGGCGGCCTGCACCGAAATGGGCCGCGTGGGGGAGGGGGATATCGGCGATGTCGCCGCCGCCGCAGCCCCCATCGTGATTGCCGATAAAAAAGAAGGCACATACCGTTCCTTCTGCGGTGTGCCTGTGCTGCGTGGCGGGCGCGTGCGCGGGGTATTGGCCGTGCGCAGCAAATCGCCGCGCAATTACGGCGAAGAAACCGTCGATATTTTGCAGACGATCGCAATGGTCGTGGCGGAAATCGTGATCGCGGGCGGCCTTCTGACGCGGCTTGAAATCAATTCCAGCTTTTCATCGGGCGGCAAGCCGACGCATGTATCGGGCGCATCATTGGCGCGCGGGCTTGCGATTGGCACGGCTGTGCTTTACGAACCCGGCGTCGCCATGCAGGAAATCGTGGCCGAAGACGCGAAGGCCGAAAAAGCACGCCTGGCCGAAGCCTTGGCGAGCATGCACAACGCCATCGACCGCATGCTGAACCGCAACGCCGTGCTGTCCGGCACCGAAAGCCGCGATATTCTTGAAGCCTATCAAATGTTCGCCAAGGATCGCGGCTGGCTTGCCCGTATCGACGCGACGATTGAAAAGGGCCTGAGCGCGGAGGCCGCCGTGCAGCGCGTGCAGAACGAAACCCGCGCGCGCATGATGCAGATCAGCGACGCCTATATCCGCGAACGGTTGCAGGACCTTGAAGACCTCAGCAACCGCCTGCTGTCGCATTTGATGAAGGATACCCGCGCGAAATCGCAGGAAAACCTGCCTGATAACATCATCCTTGTCGCCCGCACGCTCGGGCCTGCGGCATTGCTCGATTTCGACCATACCAAGCTGAAGGGTGTGATCCTTGAAAAGGGCAGCGCGTCGAACCATGTGGCGATCGTCGCCAAGGCGCTGGGTATTCCCGTCGTCGGTCAATGCGGCGACATTCACAATTTCGTCTTCAACGGCGACCAGGTGATTGTCGATGGCGATCACGGAATGGTCTATATCGGCCCCGGCGATTACATCGTCGACCTTTACACCAAAACGATGGACGCCCGCGACAAACGCGCCAGCCTGTACCGCCAGAAGGGCCAGCAGCAGTCGGTCACGCAGGACGGCATCAAAGTCGGTGTGCATTTGAACGCGGGGCTGATGAACGAGGTTGATTCCGTGGCCGCGCTCGGCGCGGACGGCATCGGGCTTTACCGCACCGAACTGTCATTCATGGGCTGGCAGAAATATCCACTGGTCGTGACGCAGGCCGAATTCTACGGCAGCATCATGGACAAGATGGCGGGCAAGCCCGTCGTGTTCCGCACGCTCGATATCGGCGGCGACAAGCCGTTGCCGTATTTCAAGGCGCCGGAGGAAGAAAACCCCGCGCTTGGCTGGCGCGCGGTGCGCATCGGTATGGACCGTCCCGCCGTGCTGCGCACGCAATTCCGCGCGTTTATTCGCGGGTCGCGCGGCCGCCCCCTGAAAATCATGCTGCCCTTCATCACCGAAGTGGCGGAATTCGTGCGCGCCAAAGAATTCCTTGAAATGGAAAAGGTGCGCGCGCGCGGCAACGGCATCACCGTGCCCGACAAAATCGAACTGGGCGCGATGATCGAGGTGCCGTCGATTTTGTGGCAGCTGGATACGCTGCTGCAGGTCGCCGATTTCGTCGCCGTCGGCACGAACGACCTGATGCAGTACCTGTTCGCCGCCGACCGCAATAATTTCGCGCTGCGCAACCGTTACGATGTTCTGTCGCCCGCGATGCTGCGCGTGATGAAGGATATCGCCGATAAATGCACGGCCGCCAATGTGCCGTTCAGCGTCTGCGGCGAAATGGCCGGCAGCCCGCTGGAGGCGATGGTGCTGATCGCGCTTGGCTACCGCCAGCTGTCGGTTTCTGCGCAGTCGGTCGAGGCGGTCAAGGGCATGCTGCCCACGCTGGATACCGCCACCCTCAAGCCCTATCTTGATCAGCTCATGCAGTCGCGCGAGCATTCGTTGCGGGAACGGCTGCTGTCGTTCGCCCGCGACCACCACGTCAACCTGTCACCAACCGAGTAGATAATCACATGGCCCAGGACAAAGAAAAAAAGCGCAAACGCGCTTCCGGCGAACCCACCCATGCCGTTCACGCACCCAGCGCGACGCTGAAGGCGGGTGAAATTCTGCGGCAGGCGCGGATCGCGAAGGGGCTGGAGCTGCAGGAAATTTCATCGGCCATCCATGTGCGCGTGGGGCAGCTGAAGGCGCTGGAGGAAAACCATCTGGACGCGCTGCCGGGCATGACCTATGCACTGGGTTTTTTGAAAAGCTACGCGACCTACCTGAAACTGGATGCCGCCGAGCTGGCGACGAAATTCAAGGCCGAAAACGGCGCATCCGCGCGCCCCATCGTCCACAGCACCGAAACCATCGGCGAAAGCAAGATGCCCGACCCGTTCCTGCTGGGCGCAACCGGCGTCGGCGTACTGCTGATCGCGCTGGTCTGGGCGGTATTTTCCGGCGGCGACGATGAAGACCGCGTGATCGCCAACGCCATTCCGCCCGCGCCCGTCATCATCGAAAACCCCGCCGTGCCCGCCATGCCGTCGATTACGGCGGCGACCGAAGGGCCCGTCGATACCTCCGCGCCGATTGCAACGGGCCCGCTCACGGCTGCCGTCACGCCTGTGGCAAACACAACGACAACGGCTGCGACGACGGTTGCCGATCCTGATCTTGTGACCACGTCAAACGCGCCGCTGCCGGGCAAGAAACCCTCCGCGCCGTCGGAGCCTGAAACCGATGTCACGACCGCCGTTACCGGCATCGCGCCGCCCGCGGAAAGCGAAGTCATCAATATCAGCCGCGGCAAAAGCCGCGTGACGCTGCGCGCCACCGCCACCACCTGGGTGCAGGTGACGGACGGGCAGGGGCGCATCGTGGTCAAGCGCGTCATGCGCGCGGGCGACGTGTATTCTGTGCCCGACGGCCCCGGCTATTCGCTGGTGACGACCAATGCGGGCGGGCTTGATGTCGTCGTCGACGGCAACGCCAAGAAAATGGGCGCGCGCGGCGATATCCTGCGCGGCGTCCCGCTCAACCCAGACACGCTGAAGGGTTCGCGCCGCAAACACGCGTTCCAGGAATAATCATGGCCTATGTCGCACGCCCCTACCGGCAGATCCACCGCCGCAAATCCCGCACGGTTTATGTGGGCAAGGTTCCCGTGGGCGGCGATCACCCGATTACCGTGCAGTCGATGACGAATACGCTGACATCGGATGTCGCCGCAACCGTCGCGCAGATCCGCGCGCTTGAAATCGCGGGCGCCGATATCGTGCGCGTGTCCTGTCCCGACGAGGCATCCAGCGCGGCCTTGAAGGAAATCGTCAAGGAAGTAACCGTCCCCATCGTGGCCGATATCCATTTCCATTATAAACGCGGCGTGGAAGCGGCGATGAACGGCGCGGCCTGC
>JADYYV010000060.1 GCA_020853455.1 Alphaproteobacteria bacterium
GCGAACCGCATAACCTTGCTGCGCGATACTGACGGCGACGGTGTTGCCGACCTGCGTACGGCGTTTCTTGAAAACCTCAATTCCCCTTTCGGCATGGCGTTGGTGGGGAATGTCTTTTATGTGGCGAATGCCGATGCGGTGGTAAAATTCCCCTATGCGGCTGGGGCGACTGAAATCAAGGATGCTGCGGTCAAGGTGGCCGACCTGCCGGCCGGCATCAACCATCATTGGACAAAAAACCTTGTCGCTTCGGCGGATGGCAAGACGCTCTATGCTTCCGTGGGGTCGAACAGCAATATTGGCGAAAACGGCATGGAGAATGAAATTAACCGTGCGGCGATTTTGAAGATCGATGCGGTAACGGGGGCGACCGAAGTTTTCGCAAGCGGTCTCCGCAACCCTGTCGGCATGGACTGGCAGCCCGGCACCGAAACGCTGTGGACAGCGGTGACTGAGCGTGACGAGCTGGGCGACGATCTTGTGCCCGATTACATGACATCGGTGAAGCAGGGCGCGTTTTACGGCTGGCCCTACAGCTATTACGGCCAGAATGTCGATGAACGGGTCGAGCCGCAAAAACCCGAACTGGTCGCCAAAGCCATCGTGCCGGATTTCGCGCTGGGCGGTCATACCGCGTCGCTGGGGCTGACGTTCTATACCGCCGACCTGCTGCCCGCGCAGTACAAGGGCGGCGTTTTCATCGGCCAGCACGGGTCGTGGAACCGCAGCGTACCGGCCGGTTACAAGGTGGTTTATATCCCCTTCAAGGACGGCAAGCCCGACGGCATGCCACAGGATTTCCTGACCGGATTCCTTGACGGCGAAGGCAATGCGCTGGGCCGCCCCGTCGGTGTCGAAACCGACGGCAAGGGCGCGCTGCTGGTGGCGGATGATGTGGGGACTATCATCTGGCGGGTTGCGCCGTAAAAGTCCCCTCCCCCTGTGGGGGAGGGTTAGGGAGAGGGCCTGTATCAGAGATCAAATTGGTTTCTATTCGAGCCCTCTACCCCCGCCTTCCCCCATAGGGGGGAAGGAGCCAGAAAAAAAGCCCCGCCGAGGGAAATCCCGGGCGGGGCTTTTTTTGTATCGGTTGTCTTAGTCGTTGCCGAACAAACTCCAGCCGGATTTCTTCGGCGGTTTCGGCGGTTCGACATTCGTGTTGGCGGCTTGGGGCGCGCGGGGTTCTTTCAGGTGCGGCATGCCCAGCAGCACGCCTTCCTTGTCCAGCTGCGCGCGGCGGTCGGCCATGCGCTGGCGGACGCCGTCCCAGTATTCGCCTTCCAGCTTGATCGGGCCGGTGTCGTTGCTGACGCGTTCGCCGAACAGCATTTTCTGCGTTTCGACGTCGAAATTCACCTTGCCATCGAGAAAGCGCTGCAGCGCGGATGAGCCGATGCGGAACGTGAAATAGGTTTCGCTCTTTTCATGGTCGTCCGACAGCGTGATTTCGGCCAGCGCCTTCAGGCCCTTGCTCAGGCTGCGGGTCTGCGCAATCGTCTTTTGCACATCGCGGAAGTTGCGGGCGACGGTCGCCATCACTTCCATATGCGGCGTGTTCTGGAGCGCGACGCGCGCGGAAAGCGCGGCGGTTTCGGCGGGCGTCAGCGCCTGCACGTCCAGCTTTTCCAGCAGTTTCGGCATCGCGTCGATGGAAAGGGTCGTGAAGTGGTCGCCCTGTCCGGTCAGCACAAAGCGCCATGCGCGGCCCCAGCTGCCCATTTCAATCGCCTTGCTCTCGTCGCCGTATTTCTGGATGTGGCGCAGGATGCCGAAGACATCCGCCACGTTTTCGGCGAGGCCTTCGGTGGGCGATCCGAAAGCGGCGGGTGCCACCAGGTGGCCGAGTTCATGATAGAACGTCGCCATCGCTTCCATTTCATACGGCTGGTCCTGCGTCGTGAACAGGCGGAACGGCAGCGGGTTGTAGGTCATCACATGGACGCCGAGTTCCTGAATCTTGGTCGCAAACGCCGATCCGCCCTGCGCTTCCTGCACCATCTGGCCCGCGAATTGCTGGATATCGCGCTCGTCGCGGAAACCTGTGCGGCGCGGGTCGATATCGTGCTGCATCGTCAGTTCGCCCGCGTTGACGAACAGGAAACGGCCCTTCAGCACCGGATATTGTTCAACGGCTTCATTCACCGCTGCGTTGAAAACCGCTTTCAGCGAACCTTCATAGGGCAGGGGCGCGCGTTCGCGCACGGGCTGGCGGTAACGCTGGCGCGGATCGAACCTGTCATCGTCGCGATAGCCGTAACCGTGGCTGTGATCGTGGCCCGCATATAAACCGTGTTTATGATCCCCAGTCATTGTGTCTCGGCTCCCTATGTTATTGGTTAAGGAAATGTTAGTGAAAATTATGGGATATGTCAACTTTTATAGTCATAATGAGTATAATAGATTTCGGCATGGAAAAAGTTACGTTAAATCATTGAACGGAAGTTGTTTTCCATGCTTTGAAGGCGTACTCTCAACCATCAATTTTTTCAGGAGAAGATCATGAAATTCAAAGATGTCACTCCCGCCGAGTTCGTCTGCTCCACCTGCGCGGCATGCCCCGCGGTGCTGGAAACCGAAACCTCCTATGTCATCATCGGCAAGAAACTCTCCGCCGAAGCGCTCGCCGTGGTTGAAGGCCGCGTGGGCGCCGATGAATACGTGATCGAAGTGCCGCGCGGCATGATCGACGGCCTGAAGTAACCAGCCCTCGATGATCAAGAAAATCCTGATCGCAAACCGCGGCGAGATTGCCTGCCGCGTCATGCGCACCTGCCAGCGCCTCGGCATTAAAACCGTGGCTGTTTATTCCGAAGCCGATGCGAAAGCGTTGTTCGTGGAAATCGCGGACGAAGCTTACCCGATTGGCCCGGCGGCGGCGCGCGAAAGCTATCTTGTCGCGGAAAAAATCCTCGATGTCGCCAAGCGCAGCGGCGCGGATGCGGTGCATCCGGGCTACGGCTTTTTGTCGGAGAACGAGGAGTTTGCCGAGGCCTGCGAAAAAGCGGGCGTGATCTTCATCGGCCCGCCGCCCGCCGCCATCCTTGCGATGGGCGGGAAATCGGAGGCGAAGGCGCTGATGGAAAAAGCCAGGGTGCCGCTGGTGCCGGGCTATCACGGCGACAAGCAGGAAGAAAAATTTCTGGCCGACGAAGCCGCAAAAATCGGCTTCCCTGTTTTGATTAAAGCGAGTGCGGGCGGCGGCGGGAAGGGGATGCGCGTTGTCGAAAACGCGGGCGAATTCTCAGAACAGCTGCAGGGCGCAAAACGCGAAGCAAAAGCGTCGTTCGGCGACGACCATGTGCTGGTCGAAAAATACCTCGTCAATCCGCGCCATGTGGAGATTCAGGTTTTCGCCGATAAATTCGGCAACACGGTTTACCTGTTCGAACGCGACTGCTCCATCCAGCGCCGCCATCAAAAGGTGTTGGAAGAAGCACCCGCGCCGGGCCTGTCCGAAGCGACGCGCAAGAAAATGGGCGAGGCGGCGGTGGCTGCGGCGAAGGCGATCGGCTATGTCGGCGCGGGCACGGTTGAATTCCTGCTGGATGCGTCCGAAAATTTCTATTTCATGGAAATGAACACGCGGCTGCAGGTGGAACACCCTGTGACCGAATACATCACCGGCCTTGATCTGGTCGAACAGCAGATCCGCGCGGCGGAGGGGCATAAGCTTCCCTTCACGCAGGCCGACCTGAAAATCACCGGCCATGCGATGGAAGTGCGCCTGTATGCGGAAGATCCCGCGAACAACTTCCTGCCGGGCGCAGGGCAGATCAAATTCCTGCGTTTCCCTACTGAATCCGACGCCGTGCGCGTCGATACCGGCGTACGCGAAGCGCCGTTCGGCAACGGCGACACCATTTCCATCCATTACGACCCGATGATCGCCAAGATCATCGCGTGGGGAAAAGACCGCGATGCCGCGATCGTCAACCTGAAATCCGCGCTCGACCAGACTTTGGTGACAGGGCCGAAGACGAACCTCGTCTTCCTGCGCCGCTTGCTGGAAAGCCCCGATTTCAAGGCGGGCAAGGTCAGCACCTCCTTCATCAAGAACCACGAAGCCGAATTGCTGCCCGCAAAACAACCGCCAGGCAACACGGCCTACGCGCTGGCGGCGCTCGGCCTGCTGCGCGAGCGCGATGCCGCGCCGAAATACGAGGACGCGGGATCGCCCTGGAACGACTTGTCGGGGTGGCGCATCGCCGGGTTGTCGGGCGACAGTTTCGTGTTCGAACATGACGGCAGGCAAACAATCGTAAATGTCTCGACGGCGCAGGGCGCGAACGACGCGGTGCTGACCATCGGCGGCGAGACGATTGCGGCGCAAAGCACCCCCGCGATGTACGACATGAGCTATTATGCGCGCCTCGGCGGCGCGCAGTACAATCCGGTGCTGCTGCATGACGGCCGCCACCTGACGCTGCTGCATGACGGGCATTACGAGGAACTGACCTATCTCGACCCGCTCGCCTATGAAAGCGGCGGCGAC
>JADYYV010000061.1 GCA_020853455.1 Alphaproteobacteria bacterium
AATTCGCGACATAAAATTAGCAAAAAAAAGAAGCGGCCCGTTTGATGGGGCCGCTTCCTTGATTGTTTTATCCGCTGTTCTTAGGGGACGGGGTTGGGCGCGCCACCCGGGATGTTGCCACCCGGCACCAGCGCGTTCAGCGGGGTGCCGTTCAGCGTCGCATTCCCGGAGGGATCAACCGCCAGCACCAGCTTGCGCAGAGAACGGCCATCAGCCGCTTTCTCAGGCTTGGTGTAGCCCTGCACCATCGCAAGGCCGGATGCATAACCGGCAAGCTTGGGGTTCGGGTTCGCGCCTTGCGACGCCGCCTGCAGCTTCAGCACGGCCTCGTCCACGCCGGTCAGCGCCAGCGTCATGCTGCCTTCGGTCATGACCGAAGACTGCGCGCTTGCCTTGAACTGGCCGTCCAGCGCCGACGACAGGTCGGGCGCGTTGGTGAAGGTGTTGCGCACCGAAATCGTGGTGCCCGCATTGACCAGCTGCTGGGGCAGCGTCGTCATCAGCATCATCATCTGCATTTGTGCCTGCTGCTGGATCTCCGCCTGTTTTGCGGGATCGACCTGACCGCCGCCGACGCCCACGAGCGAACCCATGAAGCTGTTGACCGCCGACGAAATGCTGCTGCCCAGATCGCGCATCGGCAGGTTTTCGACGAACACTTCAAAGCTGGTCTGCGTCGGGATCATGCCCTTCACGCCGGGATCGCTTTCGTTCACGTTCAGCCCGTCGAGGTGGATTTTCACCGTGGTCGAACCTTTGGGCTGCAGCATGCCCTTCACGTCAAACACGAAGCCGAGTTTCGCCAGCGTCGCGCTGAAATCGGGGGTCGTGGCGGGGGCGTTCGGCTGCGCGGGAGCTGCCGATTTCATTACGACGGCGACATCCTTCAGTTCAATATCGCTGCCCATGCCGTCAAGATAGCCGCCCAGCTGTCCCATGACCGAGGTCATCATTTCGCCCGCCTGATCGGGCGTGGTGGGGCTGGTTTGTGATTTTTTCAGGGTTTCGGCGACGGTATCCTGCATTTTCTTGCGCGCCTTCAGGTCGATCTTGTCATACGACGAATTGGCCGCCATCGAACCGATGCTGACATCCGCCGCGCTGCCCTTGTTGAAGGCAAGCTTGATGCCGGAGCCGCCAAAGCCATAGGGGCCCGACCATGTGCCGTCGCTGTTGGGTGTCAGGTTCATGGTGGAGGTCAGCGAGGCGACGGTCGCCGTGAATTCGCCGGGCGTCAGCGAATTCGCGGTCACGTCGCGGTATTCCGCGTCGACCTTGGTAAAGGTGCCAAGATCGGGAACCCAGGTGCCGTTAAAGCGCTGGGTGCCGATTTTAATCTCGGCGATCGGTTTTGCGGTCTCGTCGAATGCCTTCATGGTCTGGGGCAGGGCGACCGCGACGTTCAGCGCGCCGCCATCGGTGGGCGTCACGTTCGCGATCAGCGTGCCCATGTCGAACTTGAAGCCGTAATTGGTGACGATGGTCGCGCCCGGCATTTTCACTTCGTAATATTCGCCCTTGGGTGTCACTTCAACCGCGCCCGAAAGGGTCAGACCGTCGCCTTGCGTCTTGGCAAGGTCCATCGGGAAGGCGAGCGCATCCTCCACCTGCTTTTTGATACCGGCCGCGCCCTCGGGCGTTGCGCTATCTGCGTAGCAAAGGTGGCTGGTCGCCATGAAGGCGAGGGCAAAAACGGCGGGCAAAACTTTGCGCATCGGTACATCCTTGAAAAAAATGAAGGTCTTTCGTCTCGACAATAGTTAGAGAACGCCTTGAAACTATGCAAGAAATTCCTTAAATAATGGTTATTGCGTTGGTCATAAAACAGGTTTAAAACTGGTTTCCTGTATTCCCGAAAAGGATGCCCGAACGGACGCCATGAAACAGGCACTTGCCGCATTGCTGCTGACGCTTTTCCTGCTCGCGCCCATGCGCGCGGCAGAGGCGCAATATATGGCGACCAAGGACCTCGCGCGCGAATGTCTCAGCGAAAAGCGGGAACTGATGGCGGCCTGCATCGGCTATGTGGCGGGCGTCATTGATTACCACGTGCTGATGCAGTCTTTCGGCACCGCGCCCACCATTGATTTCTGCATTCCGGAAGATATATCCAAGGAACAGGCTGCCATCATCGTCATGGCCTATTTGCGGGGTGAAACCCAGCATGACGAATTCACGGCAGCCGCGACCATTCCCTTGGCCCTTAACAAGGTCTTCCCCTGCCGCGAAATGCGGGCGACCCGGAAAAAGAAGCGTTCATGACCGCTCAAGCGGAAAAAAAAACCGAAGCAAAGCCCGGCAAGCTTTTTGACCTGGTGACAGATTTCAAACCGGCGGGCGACCAGCCTGCCGCGATTGCCGATCTGCTGGCGGGCATCAAAGCGAACGAGAAAAACCAGGTGCTGCTGGGCGTGACGGGGTCGGGCAAGACCTTTACCGCCGCGCATGTGATCGCGCAGATGAACCGCCCGACCATTATCCTTGCGCCCAACAAGACGCTGGCGGCGCAGTTGTTTGGCGAGATGAAGGAATTCTTCCCGAACAACGCGGTCGAATATTTCGTATCCTATTACGATTATTACCAGCCCGAAGCCTATGTGCCGAAAACCGACACCTTCATCGAAAAAGACAGCTCCATCAACGAACAGATCGACCGCCTGCGCCATTCCGCCACCCGCGCGCTGATCGAGAGGCGCGACTGCATCGTGGTCGCCTCCGTATCGTGCATCTACGGCATCGGCGACGTAGAAACCTATCGCGGCATGATTTTTGACATCAATGTCGGCGAAAATATCGACCGCAACGCGCTGGTCAAGAAACTGATCGAGCTGCATTACGAACGTAATGACATCGATTTTTCGCGCGGCACGGTCCGCGTGCGCGGCGATGTGCTGGAACTGTTCCCCGCCCACTTGTCGGACGCGGCGTGGCGCATTTCGATGTTCGGGGATGAGATCGAAAGCATCACCGAAGTCGACGCGCTGACCGGCGAAAAGATGGACAGCTTTGAAACCGTGCGCATCTATGCCAACAGCCATTATGTGACGCCGAAGCCGACGATGCAGCAGGCGATCAAGCAGATCAAGGCCGACCTGCATACGCGCCTTGCCGAATTCCGCGCGGCGGGCAAGCTGTTGGAAGAGCAGCGCCTCGCCCAGCGCACATCGTTCGACATCGAAATGCTGGAGGCGACCGGCATGTGCGCCGGCATTGAAAACTAT